>DATDCZ010000064.1:0-1746 GCA_036524055.1 Anaerolineales bacterium
ATATCTATCGCTCAGGGACCATCGCGACGGCCCTTCCGCTACCAGGATCCCGCCTCGTCGCGCATCGTTTCCTATTTATAATGCGGGTGGTACTTTCCCACATCCCCGATGCGCCGACCAGGGTCTGGCAGAAGACCCGCATCCCTCAATTTAGGAGTATCCACCAGTGAAAACCACAAACCCCAAAGTCGATGCGTACATCCGTCAAGCCAAGGAATGGCAGGACGAGTTCAAGGAACTGAGACGCATCGCCCTTGCCTCTCCTCTAACGGAGGACGTCAAGTGGGGCCAGCCCTGTTACACGTATGAGGGCCGTAACGTTGCCATCCTGCAGGGCTTCAAGGACTACTGCGCCATCATGTTCTTCAAGGGCACGCTGCTGAAGGATCCGCGTCACATCCTCCAGGCGCCCGGAGCTTCGCAGGTGGCGCGCCAGGCTCGCTTCACCGACGTTCAAGGAATTCGCAAGCTGGAACCTGTCCTGAAAGCCTATCTGCTTGAGGCCATCGAAGTGGAAAAAGCCGGCTCGAAAGTCAGCCTGAAGAAGACCTCCGACTTCGCCGTGCCCGAGGAGTTTCAGGCCAAGCTGGACAAGAGCCCTGCACTGAAGAAAGCCTTCGATGCGCTGACGCCCGGCCGGCAGCGAGGCTACCTGTTCTACTTCGCCGATGCCAAACAATCCGCAACCCGCGCGGCGCGCGTGGAGAAGTGCATCCCGCGGATCTTGAAGGGACGGGGGCTGAACGATTAGGGGATTTGGAGACACGTGAGTTGGGAGCGGTGCGTGCCTAAGGCGACAAAGAAATCGAACTCCGGCCCATTCGGCGTAGGCACGTTCATGGATCGCGCATGAACATGGGGAGACTGGCATCGCCTGGAGGCGGGGATGACTATGCGGCAATCCACACGTAAACGAGGTGTTGTCTGGTGGCTCGGAGCTGTGATGATCACGCTGCTCCTCCTGGCAGCGGGCACCTGGGTTGCGGGGGCGGCGGCCAGGCAAAACCTGGTCACACGTTACCCACCGCCCGGCGACATGGTGGACGTGGGGGGGTTCAAGATGCACTTGCGCTGCACGGGCAGCGGTGCACCCACCGTGATCCTGATCGCCGGTCTGGACGACTTCTCCATCACCTGGTCGGAAGTGCAGCCCGAGGCGGCCGCGGACGCGCGCGTGTGCTCCTACGACCGTGCGGGCCTGGGATGGAGCGAGGCCAGTCCGGATGCGCGCACACTCGGCAACATGGTCGGCGAACTGCATCGGTTGCTGGTCAATGCGCATGTGCAGCCGCCCTATATACTGGCTGCGCATTCTTTCGGTGGGCCGATAGCGCGTCTATACATTGACAGTCATCCGGATGAAGTGGTCGGCCTCGTTCTGGTCGATGCAGCGCCAACGGCGCTCTTTGACCGTATCCCCGCATGGAGCAGCGCCATCGAAGGCAAGATCAAGATGTTCCAGGTGCTGGCGCGCATGAATTCCCTGGGGCTCCTCGCACTCGTGCCCCAGAGCGTCCCGAACCGCGGTTTCCCCGACGAGGCGCTGGCCCAGTACCGCGCGATCTCGGCTGCAACCGGATACTGGAGCGTGGCCGTGGCCGAGAATCAATTGTTTAGGTCCAACCTCGCCGAGCTGGGGGCTCAGGATACGGCGAGCCTCGGTGACATGCCCATGGTTGTGCTCTCCCGGGGGCTCTGGGATCCCATGCCCGGATTCTCGGAGGCGCAGAACCGGCAGGCTGAGTC
>DATDCZ010000065.1:0-5494 GCA_036524055.1 Anaerolineales bacterium
GCGCCCGATGGGGCCCGTCGCCGCCGGCGTAAGCGGCATCAAGCTGGAAGATAAGGACGAGGTCATAGGCATGGAGATCCTGCCGAGCGAGGGCCAGGTCTTCCTGCTCACATCGGATGGCAAGGCCAAGCGGCTCGAGTATGCAGAGTTCCCGGTCCAGGGAAGGTATGGAAAGGGCGTCCGCGTCTGGAGCCTTCCGGCCAAGGTCAAGCTGGCCGGCCTTGGAGGCGGCAAGCCTCATCATGTGGCGACCGTTCACTTCAACAAGGGCGCAGCCAAGTCCACGCGGCTGGATGCAGCCGAGATTCGCAAGCGCGGCTCCACCCGCGGTGATCCGGTTGTCGAGCTTAAGCCCGGCGAAGAGGTCATTGGCCTGACTTTGGGCTGGACTGTCGATCGATTTGTGCCGAAGGCTGCCGAAGAGAAGAAGAAGGCGGCGGCGACGAAGTCTGCCAAGGCGAAAAAGAAAGCACCGACAAGGAAAGCTGCCGCCGGCAGGAAGACGGCAAAGAAATCCTCAACAAAGAAGAAGGTGGGAAAGAAGTAAGGAACATGCAGCAACCGGGCCCCTCACGCGACCCGGTTGTTTTTCAAGCGTCAAGTACCTGCTCTACGTGACTTCCCAGTCTTCTACGCCGCCCTCAGTCGCTCGGAAAAGCGGGTGCGCTTCGACCTCGTTCAGGTTTCCTAGAGCTCTCACCCACCTGGGCGCTCTTGCTTTCAACTTGCGTTGCAGATGCCCCGCCTCGTATCTGAGTTGTCCGCGGGTGATAGCCAGCCGCCGCACTCGTCCACCCCTGCCGATCTTGCGGGCGTCAAATTCATACCCGCGCCGCACGGCTTCTGCATGCACGGCCTTCAAATACTCCGCTATGTAGCGTCGCGGCTGTCGTGTCTTTCTGAAGCGGTCCAGTTGCGGGTGATGCTTGTAACCGCGTGTGTCCCCTCTCAGCACCGCCTGTGCCAGCAAGGCTTCGCGCCATAATGCCACGAGGCCTTGGGGATCCAGGTACTTGGGATGCAGTGACCACAGTCGCATGTTGCCCCGCGCGGCCTCTCGGTTCTTGCCTAAGCCTCAGCCGTATTCATCGACTTGATCCACTGTTTCACTATGGACTGCAGTGCTGCCTTCTTGGACTGCACATCCTTCATATTGCTGAACTTCATGGAGGCCCGGTCCGATGCCAGCCATTCCAGCAATTCGTCGTGAGCCTGGATGCGTGATCCCATGCTCACCCCCCGCTTGGGTCCGTGGTGAAAGATTAGCTGCACGTCGTCCTTGGCCCACGCATTGAAAGTGGCAAAATGCTCCGTCAGCGCAAAGCTCGGTGCATTCCACTTGATCGACTCGGTGATCTTGGGGCTCACGCCCAGTATGATTTTCCGCACTGCCTGCATTTCCCGCTTGCGCGGATGGGTCAGCTCCCGCATGTAGGCCTCTACATCGGTTGGCTTCTTCGTCGCCTTCACGCGCTTCTTGACCGCCACTTCTCCTCCGTGGTGACGCTTTGAATTCATTCGCCCTGCACGGGCGCATAGCTCACGATCAGCGCACCGGACTTCATGGGTCTAGCTTCCATTAACCTCATCTTCAGCCCGCCGGCCTCAGCCTTGAAAAGCGGGTTTCCTTTGCCCAACACCACGGGGACCACGCCCAGCCGATATTCATCGAACAGTCCCGCCTTCATCAAGAACGCTGAAAAGTCCGCGCTGCCCATGACGAAGAGGTCCTTCCCGGGCTGATCCTTCAGCTCCCGCACTGCCTTTTCGGCATCTCCACTGACAAGGCGTGTGTTGTTCCAGTCTGCCGTCTGGAGAGTCCGGGAAAAAACCGCCTTGGGCAGGCTGTTCATGAGCCGGGCTACGTCATCGTCCTCACCTTCCACCGTTTTCCAATAAGCTGCCATGCCCACATATGTCCGGCGGCCAAAAAGCAGCATGTCGGCGTTTCTCAATTGCTCCAGGGAGAATTGATTCATGTCTTCTCCCCACACCAGGTTGTGAAAATCCAGGTCCCACGGCTTCGCGCCCTCGAAGAATCCTTCCAGCGTCACCAGGTTCCACATGATGAGTTTTCGCATCTTCTCACCGTCCCTCAGGAAATCAACTCCGCTTTTTGTTCGGTCGATTGGCCGCCAAAAGCCTAGGGCCTCGGCGGAAAGAATTTCGGATGCGCCTCGAGTATCAGCCACCGGCCATCCACCTTCTTCATCACTTGCAGGACGTGGCCCTTCATCGGCGGGCGTCCGTCCGGCGGCGTGATCTCTATGCCGCCTTGCCAGGTCGCCAGTTCGGGCGTCAGCATCCGTACCGTGCCGCGCTCCTGCTTGACTCTGGCGCCCGGCATTGTCTGATGCAGCAGCTTGTCGTATGCAGCCTCCAGTTCGGCGCGGCCGTGCTGCACGTCGCCGAGTGCGCCCACGCGCAGCGAATCCTCGGAGTGGAAGGAAGCGACCGCTTTCGCGTCGCCTCGATTCCAGGCTTCGGAAAAGGCCTGCACTTCTCCGAAAATGGCTTCTTCGTCAGTCGGATTCACAGGAAGTTCTCTCCTCACTTGGATGGGATGACGTCGCCCACGGCGCCGTCGCCATTCTCCTCTGAGCGCCCAATTGTATACCTCTTGCCCAGTGCGCAGTCCGGAAAGGACCTAGCCGGTGCGCTTCGCCATCGCCGGCGTCCGCCTGCTGATGAGAGCCAGCGCCAGCAACCCCAGCGCGCCGCTGGCAACGAAGCCCACTGTTAATCCGAATGCCTGGGACACGATGCCGATCAGCAGCGGTCCCAGCATGTCGCCGATCTCTTTGAAGGTGCCTGCAACACCCATGGTCGCGCCCAGCTGTCCGCCTCGCGCGAGTTGACTCACCAGGGCGTCGGTATTGGTCCAGACCGTGCCAACACCAATGCCGGCCAGGATCGCAATCGCCGCCAGCATCCATCCGCTGACAAAAGGTGTCAGCACCACGCACAGCCCGGCCAGCAACAGCCCTACCCGGATCGTCTTCGCGGGGCTCACCCGGTCTGCCAGCGCGCCCGCCACCGGTTGGATGAGCAGGTAGCTTGCGCTCACTGCAGTCAAGATCAAACCGTTCACAAGTGGACCGTACCCCAGCGCATACACGCGCACCGGCAGAAAGCCGAACAGGATGCCGACAAAGAACATGTTGACGACGGTTACGACGTACCATGGCCACAGGCTGGACTGTTTGAACACTGCCCTCAACGCCCCGAGGCCAATGCCATCATCGTCATCGTCAAGGTTTGATGCTATGTCGACTTTGGGCTTTGGTAGGGCAAGTGAAAATAGGAAGGCCGCAGCCCCGATCGCCGCCGCGGCAACGAAGATCATGGAAAAGCCGCTCTTCAGCACAATCGCTCCGCCCACGATTGGGCTTACGACATACCCTGCGCCTTTGATGCCGTTGTAGATTCCGTATGCCCGGCCTCGCCGCTCCGCTGCGTACGCTCCGACGAGCGCAAGTGACACGGCGGATAGTGCCGCCGCGCCCACGCCCTGCAGGAAACGGATCAGCAGCAGCAAGGTCGGGGGCACCCACAGGTACGCGAGGGATGCAAGCACGAAAACGAGGATGCCGGCAAGCATCGTCTGCTTCATTCCCCTTTTGTCGGCCAGCGCCCCGAAGATCGGCTTGGCAACCACCTCGGCCGCATCGTACGCCGCGATCAGCAGCCCGATCATCGCCACCCCCACCCCCACCTGCGCCGCGTAGATTGGCAGGTTGACCGCTACGACATGCGCGCCAAAGGATGTTACAAAGGCGACGAAACCGAGGATGAGGATCGGCCAGATTGTGGGCATGCGCCTCTTCTTCAACCGCACTCAGCGTCGCTTGGCACCTCAGTGACCGCCAACGCCGGAACCGATTCCTGTGCAGTGAACCGTTTCTGCCGCCACATTGTAGCGCCGAACTCTGGACCACTCGTCCAGCCCTTGACGGTTTGAGTCGCGCGCTGGGCGCCTCTGCAGACGGTCGGCCGAGGCAATGATGTAGAATTCCCCTCGACGATCATCAATGCCTGTTAGTGAGGCTGCTAATTGGTGCCGCAGATCATCCGCCGTGTCACTCCCGCCGACCGTACCGAGTGGCTGCGCATGCGCAAGCTCCTCTGGCCAACCGCGGATCCTGCCAGCATGGCGGCCGAACTCGATTCCATCATGAACGATCCTATGACTCCCGTCTTCGTCGCCGTGCGCGAGGGCGGCGGCCTCTGCGGGCTGCTGGAAGCCGGCACGCGCCCGTACGCCGACGGTTGCGATACGACTCCCGTGGGCTATATTGAAGGTTGGTACGTGGATGAGGATGTCCGCGGCATCGGCATCGGCCGCGCTTTGGTTGCTGAGGCCGAAGACTGGGCTCGTGAGCGTGGACTGCACGAAATGGCCTCAGACACTGCCGTGACTAACACAGCCGGCTTCAAGGCGCATCTTTCCCTTGGGTACAAGGAAATGGAGCACCTCATCCATTTTGCCAAGAATCTCTAGGTAGGTTCAGATGAATCTTCGCCGTGTCGCGCTGCTCGCACTTGCATTGGCCTCGTGCGCCGGTCCATCTCCTGCCACGGACGAGGCCTCGGAGGTACCGATGACTCTTACACTCACATCGACCGCCTTCGCCGCCGGAGAGGCCATTCCCGCGGTCTACTCCTGCGATGGAAAAGGCATCTCCCCGCCGCTTGCCTGGAGCGGCGCGCCCGCTGGCACCAAATCCTTCGCCCTCATCATGGATGATCCCGACGCGCCGCTGGGCACTTTCGTGCACTGGGTCATCTACAACATGCCCTCCGCGTCAGCTGTGCTCGTCGAGGCCGTCGCGAAGGATGTCGTGCTGCCTGATGGCAGCCTTCAAGGGCCGAACAGCATCGGTCGCGCCGGGTACACCGGGCCCTGCCCTCCGGGCGGAACCCATCGTTACTTCTTCAAGCTTTATGCGCTCAACACGACTCTCGAGTCGGGCGGACTTGGCAAGGATCAACTGCTCAAGGCCATGCAAGGCCATATTCTTGCCCAGGGCGAGCTGATGGGCACCTTCACGCGCAAATAGGGCCGCCTCTCGACCTCACGCCGCATTAACTAGATCCACGGAAAATGAATGGGCAGGCGTCTTTCCTGCCCATTCATTTTCGGTCTTCTTCTCCCCTCCCCCTTCAGGGGGAGGGGCGGGCGTCAGTCCTTGCGTTCTTAGCAGGGAGGGTGAGGGCCGCGCTTGGTCTAGCTCCTAATGGCACGCCACGTTAGCCGGCTCCGCTGATTATTCATGGCAGCGGCGGGCATCGTGCGCCGTGTGACCGGGCCTCATCTGCCATATTGAGCACGTATGCCGAAAATGAATGGGCTGGCGTTCTTCCTGCCATTCATTTTCGGTTTTCTTCTCCCCTCCCCCTGAAGGGGGAGGGGTGGGGCGTGGGGGGGTGGGGGGTGGGGGCTGCGCCGCGATGACGCGCAACGGCCATTCTTTGCCCCGCAGTATAATCATCC
>DATDCZ010000066.1:0-14877 GCA_036524055.1 Anaerolineales bacterium
TTGGGGATTACAGCCTGGACGGTCACCGGCTGACGATTACGCTGCCCCGGGTGCTGGAGCCGGGATCCACAACGACCTTTTCCCTCGGATACAGTCTCGAGCTCCCGTGGAAATCCGGCGATGGCACATTCGGATACCGGACAGACCAGGTCAATCTGACGAATTGGTTTCCCTTCATCGTACCGTTCGAGGGCGCCTGGTTGCTGCATGATCCATCGACATACGGCGAGTATCTGGTCTACGACGCGGCCGATTTTGACGTGAATGTCAAGGTAGACGACGCCGGAATCGTGCTGGCTGCAAGCGCACTTGCCGAATCAACCGGGGACGGCGTTCACTACCATCTCGAGGGGGCTCGCACCTTCGTCATATCTGCCAGTGACAGTTACCGTGTCAAGGAAACCGCCGTCGGGCCGGTACAGATCATGGCCTACTACCTCCCGGGTCATGAGAACGCCAACGATGCCGTGACCTGGATGGCAACCCAATCAGTGGGACTGTATGCGGTGAAGTTCGCGCCGTATCCGTACACAAGCCTGTCCATTGTGGAAAGCGACCTGAAGGATGGGCAGGAGTTCGATGGGCTTGTGTTCCTGGCCTCGAAGTTCTACGATGAGTACAACGGCACGGCGCGCAGCAACCTGGTCACCATCGGGACGCATGAGATCGCGCACCAGTGGTGGTTCGGATTGGTGGGAAACGATCAGGCGAGCGAGCCCTGGCTGGATGAGGCGCTGTCCGTGTACAGCGAGCGCATCTTCTATGAATACAACCACCCCGGTTTCGGCGACTGGTGGTGGGATTTCCGTGTGAACTACTTTGGACCAACGGGATACGTGGACCAGGGTGTCTACGGCTTCAGCACGTTCCGCGCGTACGTGAACGCGGTGTACCTGAACGGCGCCAACTTCCTGGATGAACTGCGGACGCGTATCGGTGATGAGGCTTTCTTCGCCACATTGCAGGACTATGCCCAGAGCTATGCCCGCGGACGGGCAACGACCTATGATTTCATCGGTGTGATGCGACGGCACACCGACCGCGATTTCAGCGACATCACAGCAGCATATCTGCAGGGGCAGTATTGAGCTCCGCAGCTCCTCTTCTGGCAAGGGCTTCACATCCAGATCGGCAATGAAATGATGATTCTCCGGCGGGCAGCGTGGACCTGGACAGTTGCCGCATTTGTTCTGGGCGCCTGCGGGACGCGGCCGCCTCAAGTCACGCAGACGGCCGCGGCGCCGCGCGAGACCACCATCTCCCTAACGTTCGATGACGGCGATGCCGACAATTTTGGCTCGGTCGCTGTCTTGAGGCAGTACGGGCTTCACGCCACCTGGTACATCCCCAGCGGCCTGGTGGGCACGCCGGGTTACATGTCCTGGGATCAGCTGGAGACACTCCGAGCCGACGGCAACGAGATCGGTGGGCACAGCGTACATCACGTCGGGCTGGACACACTGGATTCTGAAGGGCTGCGCCGCGAGGTCTGCGGGAGTCGCGAAGAGCTGGCGGCGCATGGATTCGCGGCTGCCTCCTTTGCCTACCCGTTCGGGGGCTACAACGCCGAGGTAAAGCAGACGGTCAGGGAGTGCGGGTTTGCGAGTGCGCGGACGATCGGGGCCGGACCGGAAGACATTCCGCCCCCCGACCCCTTTGCGCTGCGGGCGTATCCATACATTGTCAGTGACACATCCTTCAGCAAACTCCGTCGATATGTCTCGGACATGCGCAACCAGGGCGGGGGATGGATGATCCTGATCTTTCACCACGTGTGTGACGGTTGCGACAACTTCTCGGTCCGGCCTGACGTGCTCAGCACTTTTATCGAGTGGCTGTCTTCGGAACAGGCTCAAGGCCGCCTGAAGGTTGGGACGGTGGGCGAGATCGTTCAAGAGGGAAGGCCCTGACGTGGACCGACCACACGTGCACATGAACCTCGCTGCCACCGTGGACGGAAAGATCGATACGTTTCAGCGTCGGGGAGCGGTCATTTCGTCAGCGAGGGACAAACAGCGCGTCGACCGCCTGCGCGCCGACTCCGACGCGGTCATGATCGGCAGCCGGACCTTGCACGATGAGGATCCGAAGCTCACCGTGAAATCGCCGGCGCTGCGCGCGGAACGCACAGCGTTGGGCTTGCCGGAAAATCCATCCAAGGTGGCGGTGGCATCCCGTCTGGCGCTCAAACCGGATTGCGCATTTCTGACCGCGGGACCGGCGCGCATCCTGCTGTTCACAACGCCGCAGACTGATGAATCCGAATTGGCGCGTCTCCGCTTCGGTGGCGCGGAGGTGTTCGTTCAGGAAGGCGAACGGCCGGGTATCGAAAAAGTGCTCTCTATCCTGAAGGATAAGGGAATCGAACGATTGCTCGTGGAGGGTGGATCCACACTGAATTTTGAAATGCTCATGCGTGGCTACGTCGATGAACTGACGGTTTTCATCGCGCCGTTGATATTCGGGGGCGAGACAGCGCCGACCTTGGCTGGCGGTTTTGGGCTTTCAGAGTCGGCGGCGATGCGACTCAAGCTGCAGAAGGCGGAAGAGTGGGAGGACGGGGGCGTGCTCCTGAACTACGTCGTGCAGCACCGCTGATCTGCTCCCGCGCGCTGAGGCTGCAGCCTGCCGGGGGCATTGGTCCGGCAAAGGTGGTTATCTATGGCACTGGCTTGGACGAAGGCCAGCGAGCACAATTGAGCCCTTGAGGTGAATGAATGCCGGTTGGCGCGATCGTGATCCTGCTGATCTCTGCAGCGCTGCACACCACTTGGAACTTGCTGCTGAAAGGCGGAGGCGAGAGGTACATGGCCTCGTGGTGGGCCATGCTGATCGGTTCCGTGTTGTTCCTGCCGGCGCTGTTCTTCCTGGGTCTGCCAGCGCGGCAAACCTGGGTGCTGCTGCTGATCAGTGCCTTCGTGGAGGCTGCCTACTTCATCATCCTGGCATATGCCTACGACGACGCCGATTTCTCGCTGGTGTATCCGCTGGCCCGCGGCGCAGCCCCAGCGCTGATCGCGGTTTGGTCGGTGCTCTTCCTGCATGAGCACCTGACGGCCGGCGGCATAGTGGGGCTCGTGATCATCATCGTGGGTTTGCTGATCGTCGGCGGCAGCGGGTCGTTTCACCTGAACGGCAAGCCGCACTGGCGGGGAATCATCCCGGCGCTGGTGCTGTCGCTGTGCATCTCGATCTATACCGTCATCGATGGGGCGGCTGTCAAGATCACGGCGCCGCTGGGCTACGCCGCCTTGATCTACCTCGTATCTTCCCTTTACATGACACCCTACATCGTGCGGAAGCATGGATGGCAGGCGCTTGGGCAGGAATTCAAAGCGCACTCCTGGAGACTGCTGGCCATCGGGCTGCTGATCCAAGCCGCATACTTCATGGCGCTGCTCGCCTATAGGATCGCGCACATCAGCTATTCGGGTGCGATCCGGGAAGTGGGCGTGGTGATGGGCGCCTTCGCCGGCTGGCAGTTCCTGGGGGAGAAATTCGGCCCGTGGCGCGTGGTCGGAGCAAGCGTGATCTTTGCCGGCATCCTGATGATTGCATTCCTGGGATAGTCGGCGCGACGGATTCTGCGCGCGCATTCTGCCGGTGCAATCCAGGGCGAGGCCGCGCCCACGCGCGTACGGGCTGACAGATGTTGCTATACTCAAGCCGAAAACGCGTCCAGTCCCCCAAACAAGATCGCAAGCCGGGCACACCGTCATTGCGGTCGATCCGGGCCGGGCAGCCTGCCGCATCGAGGGGCTCCGACACACCTTTCATCGCGACCGCCATGCCCCTCCGTGTCTGAGCCTGAACGACCCCAAGGTGGACGCAATGCCGAGGAGGTTCCGGTAAAGAGGCGGAATTACCAGCGGCGCTGGTTCTTGATCGGATTGATCACTGCGGCCGTCGCGCTGGCGGCGGGCGCAGTGTGGTTCGCGCGCGGGTCGTTTGGAGCAGGCGGCGCGACGGCGGCCTCTCCGGTACAGGTCATCCTGGTCTCACCCGCAAGCGGGGACGATGCGCTGCTCGGGGACTACGTCCCCGTGGCCGCGTGGGCGAATGGCCCCGCTGGCATCAGCAGCGTTGAATTTCTGGTTGATGGACAATCCGCGGGCGTCGTCCGTGAATTCCCGGAAAACGCCTCGTGGACCTGGCAGGCTGTACAGCCAGGAGTGCATACATTGACCGCACGGGCCACGGCGCCGGATGGGCGAACGGGGGAATCGCAGGCTGTGCAGTTCAGCGTCTTGAAGACGCGCGACATGATTCCCCTCATGGCCAAAGATGGCCAGTTGCTGATCGACATTGGGCACGAGTTCGGGCTCCAACCGTTTTCGATTGCAGAGGCGAACCCGCAGCTCGACCCCTTGGTGCCGCGTCATGGCGGGCAATGGGTGAACGTGCCCGTTGCGGGCTTCTTGGCTGCACGGGCCACGCAACCGGCGCCGGGCGAGCGGTTCCCGCTCACCATCAGCTGGGATCTGAAGCTCACGCGGCAGGCCAACAAGGCCTACTGCTACCTTTCGACCGGTGACGGTGTCTGGGACAGGATCCCCAGGGCGCCATACCGATTCTTCGAGAGCACCGAAAACCAGTTCGCCCAATTCCTGGAAGCGACCCCGCCTCGCCTCGTCCTGCAAGCGGAATGCTGGGGATGGAAAGGCAATACACTGCAATACATGGGACAAGGGGAGACGGCATTCGATACGGCACAGCAGTCCGCACAGATTGAAATCTTCGGACAGGGATTCCAGTTGACCGGCCGCACGGAGTTCGGGCAGAGCGGCAACCAGGCGGAGTCCGCTGCTGCAAAGGTGCCTGCGCCTTACGTGCTGAGAGAACCCACGAGTGCGTCAGAGTGTGCAGCGCACGGCGGCGAGTCAACTGCGTGCGCCGCCGTGCTAAATGCGCCCGTCAAGACTGCCATCGTGCTGGAATGGGAGTGGCTGCCCGGGCTGCGTTGGGGCGGCAAGACCTGGATCAACACGATCAACGGCTATCACATTTATGAGATCGATCGGGCGACTGGCGCCTCGAGGTACTTGGAGGAACTCAGTGCGCAGCAGCGAGCCACACCATTGCCGCTCCTTTGGGGGGAGCTGTGTTACGGCGTGCGGGCATACGCCGTTGCGGCAGAATACGGCGGATTGGTCGAGTCAGACGTGGCGATCTACTGCCCCAAAGACGGGCCGAAAACCGAACAGACCACATTGGCGCCCAGTGCCTGGATGACGTCCGGGGGGAAATGGGTGCAGGAATATGACTGCGCAGGCATCAACGACGGGTCCGCATATGCATCCAGGAATAGGAGCACTGGTTTTGGCAGCGCACCAGGCGAAGTCCTTGTGGGCAGCTTTGTGCTGAATCGCGCCGGTGACTGCTACCGCGAGGGGGACTACGCCGCCGGGATTGCGTTTCCAAAATCCTTGCTTCCAGCAAGCGCCATACTCAAGAAGGCGGTGCTGACATTCGAGTCGCGTTCAACGGAATACGATGCGAGCGGCCAGGACCTGGGGCCGGCGCCCGATGCCTGCATTGCTGAAGTCGGCATTGCCAGGCAGGCATGGGAAAGCCTGGGCGGGCGCGACCACTCCTCCGACACGTGGCTTACCGATCCGACCTACTATCGGCCGTTTGCGTCGATATCCGGATGGATGAGCCCATCGATCGACATTACGCCCGTAGTCGAAGACTGGATTGCAGACCCGGACAAGAACCATGGGATTGTGCTCGCGCCGCCGGTCACGCCCTCGCCTTCTGGCAGCGGGGAAGGTCGCTGCCTCTCATGGCTCGGAAACTTCCAACTGGCAATCGACTATATTGTCCCGTGATGGAGATGCAGAGGTGATGAAAGGCAAGGAATTTGCCGCTCTGCTCATCGCCGTTTTGCTGCTCCCGGCGTGCAGCCCGGCCAACAAGAAGAGCAGTGAGCCCGTCGGGTCAGCCGCGGCCCGGGCTTGGTTCGACTCGCCTCTTCCCGGCAGTCAGGCGTCCTGGCCGGATCCGGAATGCCCCATCGTGGCGCACGGCGCCTCTCCTGAGGGAATTGCCACATTCGAACTCTCCATCAATACCGTTGTGACCGAGATTCCCAATCCGGATTCGAAGAATACGCTTGCGACACTGCGGCAGCCTTGCGGCTTGACCAGCCCCGGCGAATATGCGTTGAAGTTGCGCGTCCAGGACGACCTCGGCAACTGGAGCAATTATGCTGAGACAAGCCTGGCAATTCTGGAGAACGCGGGCACTGCCGCATCGACTGGCAGATCTGGTGTCGGAGCCGATGGTGGCGTCGTTGTCGAATCGCTTTCTGCGGACCACATCTTTGCCGGGGCCAGCGACTGCGGTCCGACCGAGGTTAAGATCCTGGCTCATGTCAGCGCGCCCCAGGGCATTGAGGTGGTGGTTCTGTTCTTTCGATTTGAGCCTGGGAGCGGCGCCGCCTATGAAAACGTCGTGATGAAGCCGGTTGGCGGTGACCTGTATGAGGCAACCCTCAACATGCGCTCGATTCTGCGCCGCTCCGTGCCATTTGACCTGGCCAAGCTCAACTATCAGATCGTGGTGCAGCAGAAGGACGGCGACACTTCCATCCGCACGCCGGTCCTGACGGACGTCGAGGTGGAAGCCTGCGGGAACGCGGCGATCGCCTGCTCCAGCTACAACAACCAGCCGGCCTGCGAGGCTCACGGTTGCAAATGGGTCATGCTTCCGGGGATACTGCCTGTTTTCAAGTGCGGAAACCAGTAGCCAAAGACTGCATTTCTGCGCGACAATGAATACCCGGGTCCCTCCGGAGTTGGGCAATATTCCAACCGGATGGACTCCGCCAGGCAAGGAGGAGAGCTTATGAACCAGATAAGATGGTTGGCGCCTGTTGCTGCTGTCCTGGCCATCGTGGCGTGCAGTCTGTTTACGCCCACCCCAACAGCATCTCCCAACCCGTCCACATCGGTGCCGGCGACAGACACCGCGGCGCCCACGGCACAGGCGCCCACCCTCACCCCGCTGCCATCAGGGAGCGGGCCCTGCATGGCCGAGAGTTCGGGCGAAATCACGACCTATACCCGGCCCAGCTATGAGGCTGATGTGTTCAGCACGGTTGGGCTTCCGCCAGTGGGGATCGGAGCTAGGACAGCCGATGGATGGCTTGGATTTGATCCCGCCAAGGCGCAGGCGGCCAATATTGGAATTTTCCGCTTGCGATGGATTCCGCCCGGTGCTCAAATCACATTATCGGGCGATTGCGCGAGCGTTCCGGTGCCCGATTGGGTGCCAGCCCCCGGGTATTGCTATGAGATGGTGATGGAACCTGTGCAGGTTCACGTGGCCCCCGGCGAGAACTGGACCGTTATCGGGACAATAGGTGTTGGGGATTTTGCCGCCATCATGGGTACAACCGCTTCAGGCTGGCTGTTGGTGGATGGCAGCGTGGGCAATACTCCAAACGTCATCGGCTACATACCCGAATCGGCAGCCAACGTGAACGGGCCCTGCGACACAATCCCCACTGTCCCGTAGCCGAATCGGGCAAGACAGGGGGATAATGGAGCCGGCATTCGATGCACTGGCCGTGATCGCCCTGCCCGCGTGTTATGCGGGCGCACGGCTGTTTGGGGCAATTCGTCGTGCCGCGGATCAGGTATGCCCGCTGCGATGGGCGATCTCCGCGCCGCGATTCTGCATCTGCGGCTTGGGTATCGGCTGCAGCGCCGGCGAGTTCTCAATGACTTGAACATAGAGCGCGGAGTAGCGCTCTATGGTGGCATCCAGGCTGTGGGGGCCAATCCGCTCCAAGCTATGCTTGCCCATTTCCTTCCAGCGCTCGGGCTGGCTGGCAATCAGCTGCATGCAGCGCGCGGCGTCAATGGGATTGCCTGGCGTGAAGAGGTAGCCGTTTTCGCCCGGGGTAACCAGCTCCGTGAGCGCCAGCGCATTCGCCAAAACAAGGGGTAGGCCGCTGGCCATGGCCTCCAGGCTTGCGATGCTCAACAGCTCGGCCTCGCTTGCCATTACGAAGATGTCGGCGCTGTTCAGAAGCAGTGGCAGTTCCTCATTCGGCACGCGGCCGAGGAATCGCACACGGTCCTCGAGGTCCAGTTCGCGAACCAGAGCCTGCAACTCATGGGCCGCCGCGCCTTCTCCGGCAATGGCGAGCTGCACTTCGGGGCCGTGAATCTGCGCCATGGCACGGATCAGGATATCGAGTCGTTTCTCGCGGTCCACGCGGCCGACTGTTATGAAGAGAGTCCGGGCGGGGTGCAGCCCATACTTGAGGCGCTCGGCCTTCCGATCGATGTCGTGACGGGGATGGAAACGTGTGAGATCGGTGCCACAGGAGACGGGGAACGCCGGCACGCGCAGACTCTGGGCTTTGAGCAGGTCGACGGCTGCCTCCGATGGCGCCGTTACCAGGTCGAGGCGACGGTAAAGTCGAAGCATCCATTCCCACATGGCATGTTCGAGCACAGCTCTGAATAGTGATGCTCCCGGTACGTAGTGCGAGAGGTTGCCGGGTACAAAATGGTTGGTGCCAACTACCGGTATCCCCAGGCGCCGGGCGTGCCGAACGGCCGCCCCGCTCAGAGGATAGTGATCCTGGATGTGAACAACGTCCGGCTGGAATTCCTCCATCACGCGCAGGACCCGCCCAAAGGTCACCGGCAGGTAAGAATCCCCGTGAATGAAACCGAGGCTCAGCGAGCCCACGGCCTGCAGACGCACGCGGTTGCGAATCCTGGTGGAGGCATGAGTTTCGGGGAACATGACCGTGACCTCGTGCCCGGCTCGGGCAAGCCCCTCGGCCAGATTGACCGTGAAAACGGATTGACCGTTTAGTGCGGGATAGTAAGTGGTGCCTGTGATCAGGACGCGCATTGGTAGGCTCTTCTCTCGCTGCGCCTAGCGCGCGGCTTCTTCGTCTTCTTCCTGCTCCAGGCGTTTGAGCAGGCGGCGCCCCCATAGAAACAAGACGATCACGAAGATCACGGAGGCGCCGAGCAGGACGAACTCCATGCCCTCGGCCACATGCTTGATGGCAAGTGTGGTGTAGTAACCGATCAGCACAAGGGACCCGGTCCAAAGCGTCTCTGCCAGCACGAACCAGGGAAACCACCGGCGCCAGGGGATGCGCAGCAGCCCGGCGGCAATCAATGTTGGAACGCTGAACGATAAGGTGAGTTTGGCAACGAACATCACGCGCGTGGCATGTTTGACCATGCTGTGCTTAAGATGCTCGATCAGGCTCTCGCGGATCTTCAGGCGGCGGCCAATACTGTGGATCCATTCAGGTTTGCCAGAGTAGCCGAGCAGCCACCAGAGTGAATCAGCTGCAAGGTTGCCCACGGCCGCTGAGAGGAAGACCAATCCCGGGCGCATCAGGCCGGCCGAGGCGGCTGCCGATGCGGCCAATACGGCTATTGGCCCCTCGATGAGCACGAGAAATGCGAGCAGAAAATAAGTCCAGGCGCCGAATTCCGTGACCTGGCTGGACTGCAACTGCAGGACGGCGAGAACATGGTGGATCAATGTAGCGGCAACGTTCATCAGCCTCGGCCTTCCTAGTACTGTATACGCATCCGGAGCGCTCGGGAGGCACCCCATCGCCCCGGCGCTATTTCTTGAGAAGCTCCCCGGCCTGCTCGACGTACGCCAGGCTTTGATGCCGGAAATATGTATTGTAGAGCATGGCGTAATGACCGCTCTCCCGCAGAAGGGACTCGTGGCTTCCTTCCTGGAGGATGCGCCCCTTCTCCATCACGATGATGCGATCCGCAGCCTTGACAGTGGACAGGCGGTGCGCTATCAGGATACTGGTGGAATTCTGCAAGATGAGGTTAAGAGCCTGCTGAATCTGCCATTCGGTGAATGGGTCAATGCTGGCGGTGGCCTCGTCCAGGATGAAGACCGCGGGGTGCTGCACCAGGACGCGCATCAGTGCCACGAGCTGCCGTTGTCCCATGGACAGCCGGTTGCCGCGCTCGCCCACCTCGGTGTACAGGCCGTCGGGAAGCGCCTCCAGCCACTCGCCCTCTCCGATGCGTCGCGCCAGGGTAAGCATCTCGGCTTCGCTCACCTCGGGCAATGCGTAGCGAATATTGTCTGCAATAGTGCCCGAAAAGAGGAAGGGCACCTGTGAAACGATTCCCAGGTGGCGGCGATATGCCTGGAGGTCGAGTGTGCGGATGTCACGGCCATCGATCGTCAGCCGCCCCTCCTGGAACTCATAGAAGCGGGCAATGAGCTTGGCGATGGAGGATTTGCCTGCACCCGTGTGACCGACGAGCGCCAGCGTTTGGCCCGGCGGCACGCACACGCTGAAATCCAGCAGCACATCCTCCTTATCCGTGTACTTGAAGTTGACATGCTCGAAGCAGACTTCGCCGCGCATGGAGTCAACCGGTTCGTGAGCCGTTTGGACGACATTCGGATCGGCGTCGATGAGGGCATACACGCGCTCTGCCGCCGCCAGGCCCTGCTGGATCTGGGCCCAAAATGCCGAGAGGTTCAGCACAGGGAAGAAGAACTGGTCGAGGCTCATGATGAAGAGGTACCAGGCCCCGATGGTGATGAGGCCCTGGGTGATGCTAATGGCTCCGACGTAGACCAGGATGGCCGTGAACACTCCCCCCAGTGCGTTGAGCACGGGGAATACCAGCGAAAGCACCAACCCGCGCTGCACATTGACCCGGTAGGATGTCTGGTTGGCCGAATCGAACGTGTAGAAGATGGATTCTTCCTGGCGGAAATTCTTGGCGATGGAAATGCCGCTTACCGTCTCCTTGATGGCGGCATTCACATCCGCCATGGCCTGCATACCTCGCTTGGTGACGCGGCGGGCGAGGCTGCGGAAAACCAGGGTCAGGGCGAAGATGATCGGCATGAAGGCGAAAAGCAGCAGCGCCATATGCCACTCGGTGCGGACCAGGATCACGCCCAGGATCAGGGCGTGCAGGAACTCGGCGCCAAGTTCGGTGGAGATGACCACCAACTGACCGAAGTCGTTGCTGTCGGAGGTGATGCGCGACACGATGCGTCCGGACGAGAACTGGTCGTAGAACGAGAGATCGTGGGCGGCCGCGGCCTCAAAGGCGCGGGCGCGCAGCTGAAGGATCACGTCCCCCACGGCGCGTGCGATCAGGCTTCGGCGCCCCCAGTTCATGCCCCACTGCAGGAAAGCCATCACCACCAGCACCAGGCCCGCCACGCTGATGAGTTGCATGGTCGGCCGCGTCGCCAGCAGGTCCACCAGGCGCGAAACAATGACCGGCCACGCAGCGGTGAGCCCGCCGATGGCGATGACAAGCAACAGTACGATGGAGAGGCGGCCGGTCTGCGGCTTGAAATATTCTCCGATGCGCGCGAACAGCTGGCGGTCGGAGTACTGCCGGTCGTACTTCTCAGCGTTGAGACCTTCGAAGAAGGACATGAGTCAGGGTTCCGTGAGTTCCCGCTGGCGTCGGCCTAATCCCGAAAGATGCGGCTGTAAGCTTCCGAGGTGCGCATCAGGTCCTCATGGCTCCCGATGGCGGCGATGCTGCCTTTGCGCATGACAACGATCAGATCTGCCCAGCGGATCTGGGACAGGCGGTGGGTGATAAGGATGGTGGTGCGTCCACGCGCGGCGTTGGCGATGGCGCGCTGTATCTTGTCCTCCGTGGCAGAGTCGATGGCCGAGGTGGCGTCATCCAGGATCAGGATGCGCGGGTCAGTGAGAAAGGCGCGGGCCAGGGCGAGGCGCTGGCGCTGACCGCCAGAGAGCGTGACGCCGCGCCCGCCGATGACGGTTTCGTAACCTTCCCCCAGCCCCTGAATGAACTCATGGGCCTGGGCGGCCTCCGAGGCGGCGAGCACATCTGCACGGGTGCTTCCGGGCTTGCCAAAGGCGATGTTGTCGCTGATGGAGCGCGAGAAGAGGAAGATATCCTGTTCGATCATCGATATCTGGCTGCGCAGCGCGGCCAGATTCCACTCGCGCACGTCGACGCCGTCCACCAGCACCTGCCCGCCGGCAACATCGTAGGTGCGGTTGATGAGCCGCACGAGGCTGGTCTTGCCGGCGCCGGTCTGGCCGACAAGGGCCACGGTCTGCCCGGGCTTGACCTTGAACGAGACGTCCCGCAACACTGGTTCGCCGGCGCGTGCGGTTGGGTCCGCATCACCCAGAGGAGCGCCAGCCGGGTACTGAAACGACACACCGCGGAACTCGATCTCGCCGCGCATCGAGGCCGCCCGCCCCGAGGTGTTCTGATCAACGTCGGTCTCATGATTGATGAGTTCGAGAATGCGACGGGCGCTCGAGATGCCCAGGGAGATCTGGGTGTAGGCAAAAGAAGACGTATACGTCGGAAATTCCAGCATGCGCAGCAGGCCAAAGTATGCAACCACTGCGCCGGTATCAATTACCCCAAGACGGAAGAGGTACAAGGCGTGGAACAGGCCGCCCGCATACGCAAGGCCGAGCCACAGCAGCGGGAGAAAGCGGGCCTCAATATCGCCCTGGCGGACGAAGAAGTTGCGAACCCGCCGCGCGTTCGTGATGAAGGTTTCTGTCTCCGTGCCCTCCTGGGCCGCGCCCTTCATGATCTCGACGCCGTCCAGGGCTTCGGAGAGATGCGTATTCATGTCGCCAAACGTCTGCCGAACCTGGTCGGTGACCGGCGACATCTCCTTGAGGTATTGCCAAAGCGAGACGAAGTAGGCAACCACGAAGACGCCCGGTGTCAGAAGCAGCGCGGGGTGGTAGCGCGGTACAACCAGGAAGGGAATGATCATGAACATGCCCGCGCCGATCACCAGGTTCATGCCGGGGCTGAACATCAGGTTGACTTCGCGCACGTCGTTGGTGGCGCGGGCCATGGTGTCGCCGACGGGCTGCAAGTTGTGGAAGGTCATGCTCTTGCCGAGCAGCGAGACGTAGATCTCGTCGCGGACATCACGCTCCATCCGCTGGGCGACGAGCTCCGCGCCGAAGTTGCGCCCGAACTGGAGCACACCGCGCACGATTTGCGAGCCGCCCAGGATGAGCGCCAGCGGGATCAGGCTGCTGACCGAAGGCTTGGCGCTCAGCATGTTGTTGAACGCCGTCCCGACCAGCACAGGTACGAGCGCAGCCAGCGCGGCGTTGCCCACGGCTCCGGTGACCATGATGAGCAGGATCACCCAGTAGCGCCGCGCGTGCGACCAGAGCCAGCGCACGGGGCCGCGCGTCCGGACGGTCGTGCTTCGGACAAGGGTAAATTCAGCTGGGGCAGCGGTGGTCGTCATGGCTAGATCAGGCGGCACGGGGTGGAGGCATCCGGGTCCCCGGGCCTCTCTCCATAGCGAGCCACCGGGGGGACAAAAAGCCTACCGCAGTACCGGCGGCAGGCTGCAAACTGGGCAAAATTCTACCATGCCGCCCCGTAACCCCCCGAGGACTTGCGGGTTTTATCACTTAGAGCCGCCCGCGTGGGCGGCCATACCTGTGACTAACCAAGGAGAGTGTTGAAATGAATATGCCCAAGACGATTGCTGGCTGGTGCATGATCCTGTTCTTCCTGCTCTTCGGCCTGGCTGCATTCATCCCCGCTTTCGCCGGTGGCTTCTTCCCCTTCCTGCTCGGCCTGCTGGCGCTGGGTGTTGCGGTCTTCACCTTCCTGGGCCGCTAAGGAATACCGTCAGGAGAGACGGCCTCCCGCAAGGGAGGCCGTTTTGCTTTAAGGCGGGGTCACGTGCAAGGCTATACTTGAAGCTCGGCCAGGATTCGCGCGGCTTCCATATCGAGCCGGAAGTCGTCATTCTCCTGGATGCACCAGACAGCCGATAGGACGGAAAAGGCCAGAGCCCAAAGCCGGAGGCGCTCCTGCTGCATGCCAAGGGCGTCCGCCAGAATCTCGAGGCGGGAACCGACCAGATGCTCAAAATCACGCGGGGGATGTCCATCTGTCCTCGGATTCAATAGGAACGGGCCGACCTCATAGCCAGGAGGCCCGATCACGCCCTTCGGATCAATGGCAAGCCAGCCGCGCCTCGACGAGAGGATGTTGTAGTGATGCAGATCTCCGTGGATGAGCGTGGGAACGAAATCCTCAGCGAAGAAGTCGCGGGCGGCGGACTCGGCTTGCTCAAAGAGCCTGGGGTCAAGCGGCCCCGTACCGGCGCCGTGCTCGTCACGGAAACGACCGAGCCGGCGGAACCAGTCCTCGAGGCGGATCAAGCGTGGATCGGTAATGCCGGTGCGCCACAGACCCCGCATTACTTCAGCCGCGATCAGCGTGGCTTGGCGGTCATCGCCAATCGACGTGAGCAACTCTCCGGGGCGGAGCCGCTCGAGCAGAAGCATGCCGCGCCCGGAGTCTGAGTCCAGCAGCCGCACCGCCCTGCGGCCGGCAAACTGCCGCAACGAGTGGATCTCACTGGTCAACTCGGGGTCGGGAACCCCGATTTTAAGGACAACCTCCTCGCCTTCTCGCCTGGCAAATGCAACGAAGTTGTAGGACAGGTTCTCGGCTGCACGTATGTCGGTCAGCTCCCAGCGCGCGGCCGCCTCATCAACCAGATTCGGAAACGACAGCAGGAAGAGGGCGCCGCGCTCGCCGAAGGCGGCCCTTATGTTCTTTTCAAGCACCGGGGAAAGTTTCACAGGCCGGGATGCTGCCTGGCAAAGAGGACGCCAGTATCGTCGTCGGTCAAGTAGCCGGCTTCCTTGAGGGCGCTCTCCACAAGCGGCTCGCGGGGTGCCAGCCAGAACATGGAGCCGACGCTGAGTCCGTCCGCCAGGCCCGGCGCATCGCGCAGGAGATCCACCAGGAAGTCGTGCTCGCGGACGGCCGCGAATCCGATCCCCAACACCGGGCCGTCATCATCATCCCCTTCCCATGTGGCCAGCAGACCGTC
>DATDCZ010000067.1:0-18017 GCA_036524055.1 Anaerolineales bacterium
CAACCTGGCCCCAAGATTCCCGAACGGCATTCACGACTGCTTGAATCCGCAGGGGTGACCGCACCCGAACTCCCTCGGCAACGGTCTGCCCTTCTGTGATGAAACCAAGGCCCGGGACTCCAATATCGAGGTATGCCGCCAGCGGGGCGCATGCCGCGGCCTGAACCCCAACGAGCACCGGTACGTTATCGATCAGACGGGCGCGCCTCAGGGCTTGCAGCCCACGGGCGATTCCCAGAAGTAATCCGCCCTGGCCTGCAGGCATAATAACTGCGCCCGGTGCTGCATCCAGCTGCTCAAGGATCTCAAAGGCTGTGGTGGCATAGCCGGCGAGATTGTACGGAAGATATGCGTGGCTGGCATACGCAGCCCCTGATGCTGCCGACTGCTCCGCGGCCAGGCTGGCCTCAGACCGGGGCCCCGGAATGGGCACCAGTTCGGCCCCATAGGCCGCGATCTGTAGACGCTTCGGGCCGGAGGCTGACTCCGGGACGAAGACCCTTGCGCGGATCCCCGCACGCGCCGCATAGGCGGCGAACGAAGCGCCGGCGTTGCCAGACGAATCCTCAACGGCCTCGTCCACACCGCGGGCCCGCAGAAATGAAACCAGCGCCGCAGTGCCACGATCCTTGAACGAACCTGTGGGGTTGGCAAACTCGCACTTGAAGAAGACCTTCCGGTCGTGGACCGGCGCCTCGATCAGCGGCGTGTTGCCTTCGCCCAAGGAGATATGCTCATCCCATGGGCCGAGCGAGGCTGCATGGCGCCAGATCCCTTGCACGGATGTGTCCGGGCTGGACCACGGGATCGGATCGAGGTCGTCATACAGGCCTCCGCAGCGCGGACATCGATACGGCACGCCCTCATCTGGATACGGGCGACCGCAATTCAGGCATGCCACTTTCATCATTCACCTGGCTTTGGGGTGTACTCGCCTTCGACCCACCACTCGCCGCCGGGCCCCGTTTCCTTCTTCCACACGGGGACGATCTCCTTGAGGCGGTCGATGCCGTAGCGCGCCGCATCGAATACGCCATCATCACGGTGAGCTGCCGTGCAGGCGATCAGGACCGTGGGCGACTGCGGCTCCAGGTGGCCGATGCGCTGTACGATGGCGATACCCTCAACGACGGGCCAACGCTCGCGGATCTCATCCGCCACCTGTTGCATTTTGGCCTCAGCCATGGGCTTGTAGGCCTCATATTCGAGGTACAGCGTTTCGTGTGCGGGCTCGCGCCTTGTCACACCGCGTACCATGCCGGTGAAGATCGCCGCCGCCCCGGTCGTCGGCAGCGTGATGCGCGACAACAGATCGTTCAGGTCGATCTCGGATTCAGTCAGTGACAGAATGGTGGGAACCGGCATGGTCTGTGAGCCGCAGCTCTGCTGGGGATGAGGATGGTGGCAACACTCAGGTTGCTTCAGCCACCACTGACAGGCGGGAAGAGAGCGATCTCCCCATTGGCAGGAATGACGGCTTCGTCAAAGGCGAACTCACGGTTGATGGAGACCACGACGGTCTTCAGCGACTCGCGCAAGGCGGGATAGTCGCGGCTCAATTGCGCCCGAAGCCCCTGGACGTCCATATCTTCCGGGATCTCCAGCTCAAGCGACTTCATGCCGGCACGCTGGCGCAGCGTCGCAAAGAACAGGACCTTGACCTTATTCATTGATGACGTCGCCCGAACGGCCACCGTGCTTTTCAACCAGCCGGATGTTGCCAATACGCATGGTCTTCTGTGCTGCCTTGGCCATATCGTATATGGTGAGCGCGGCCACGGAAACAGCCGTGAGGGCCTCCATCTCAACGCCGGTCTTCCCGCTGGCCTTGACAGTTGCCGTGATCAGGAGCCCCGGCAGCGAATCATCCAGGCTGATCTCCACATCGATCTTCGACAGCGCCAGCGGATGGCACAACGGGATCAATTCGGCGGTGCGCTTGGCAGCCATGACTCCCGCCAGCTCGGCAACGGATATGACATCCCCCTTCTTCACGCGGCCATCCCGGATGAGGTCCAGCGTGGATCGCTCCATCTGGACCTCGCCCCTGGCGACCGCGGTGCGGTCGGTCACGTCCTTGTCGCTCACGTCCACCATGCGAGCGCGGCCGGTCGAATCAATGTGAGAAAGCTGGCCTGACATCGCGCTGATTATACCCGTGGCTGCAGGGCAGCCCTGGATGGCGCTGATATAATCGCCCGCGGCATGGACAATGCACTCGGACCCCATACGGACTACCAGGTCCGCATTCCCATTTATGAAGGTCCGCTCGACCTATTGCTGAATCTGATCGAGCGCGCCGAACTCGACATCACCACAGTATCGCTGGCGATGGTCACCGACCAGTACCTGGCCTACATGCACAGCCTGGAGCAGGCAAATGCCGACGATATGTCGGGTTTCCTGATCATTGCCGCGAGGCTGCTGCAGATCAAATCCGAAGCCCTGCTCCCCAGACCCCCGCAGCGGGAACCCGGCGAGG
The DNA here is from genome assembly GCA_036524055.1 of Anaerolineales bacterium. Lineage (GTDB taxonomy): Bacteria > Chloroflexota > Anaerolineae > Anaerolineales > Villigracilaceae > Fen-1038. The sequence goes on from DATDCZ010000067.1 coordinate 2,483, forward strand.
AGGATGTGGGCGAGTCGCTGGTGGAGCAGTTAAGGCTCTACAAGCGCTTCAAAGAGATGGGCGCCTGGTTGGAAGCGCGGCAAGCCGCCGGCATGGCGACCTATCTGCGAGTGGCGCCGCCCCCGAAGATCACCGTGAAGTTCGATCCCTCGACGTTGACGCTGGAGATGCTGGTGGGGGCGGCGCAGAGTGCCTTTGCGCGGGCGGCCGACAAGGAGCCCCTTGGCAGCGTCATTGCCGCCCCGACGGTCACGATCCGGGAAAAGATCCACCTGATCTCCCGGACGCTCCGGCAGCTGGAGCGAGCCTCCTTCCGGGGCCTGATCGGTGATACCGCCACGCGCCTGGAGGTGGTGGTCACCTTCCTGGCGCTGCTGGAGCTGATCAAACGCTATCGCGTGCAGGTTCGGCAGGATTCACTCTTCAGCGACATCGAGATAGATAAGCTGGAGGACTGGAGCGAGGGCGAAGAGATCGAGCTGGAGTTCGAGTAGTCAGCTAGCGCCCGGCGGGTTCGCCCACTTCATGGGGAAAGACCGACTGGCGGACCCACAGCGCCAACGCGGCGCCCGTGCCATCGAAGAGCACAACGTCGGCAGCCGAAGCATGACGGCCCACGACAAATGATTGATGGAACTCGTCTGTACCGGCGTAGAACAGCGTCAGAAGCAATGCGTGGAGCATTCGCCGGGGTTCCCAGTTCCATGCCCGCCAATAGGCCAGGGCGAGCACACCAAAACCGAGCATGTGACCGCCTTTTTTGACGATCGCATCTGCCCAGCCAAAATTCGGCAATGCACTGGAGGGTCTCGAAGAAAACACGAAGATCCCCAGCATGATGAGCACGGCCGGCCACCACGCCGCGGCGATGCGTTGGATTCTGCTCACGAGGTCCATTCTACCTGTGAGCTCAATATGGACACACGGGCGTGAGGGGTCTCTGCAAACAACTCCCGGCCGGGGCAGTATACTAGCGGGCACCGAGGAGAAGCTCAACATCAACTCCCTCAGGTCAGCCAGCCTGCAAATGGCTCTCGTACTGTTGCTCTCAGCCTGCGCGCCCACGAAGATTCCGAGCACCGCGCCGGACGACATAGCAACGATCGTGGCCGCAACGCAGCGGGCGGCTCCGTCCAGCACCGCCGCGCCGCTCCAGTCCCCGACAACGACGGCAGCGCCGACGGGCACATCCACGCCCGTCCCGGGCACACCTGCTAGTCCAACACGGATCGTGCTGATGCGAGGTGCTGCTTCAGCGGAAATCCACGGGCATATCGGTGCAGGAGAGACGCAGTCATATGCGATCGCGGGCGCCCAGGGTCAGCCCATGATCGTCAATCTGCAATCGGCAACGGCAGATGCGACTCTCTTCATGATGTCGCAGGGCGGCACGTATTTCGTGAGGCCCGGCCTGGCCACGGCCTGGCGCGGAACACTGCCGCAGGCAGGTGACTATTTTCTGGGGATCTATGGCGGCGCGGCGGCGACGGATTACACCCTGTCGCTCCAGCAGATCACGCGCATAACCTTCAAGGAGGGCCAGGACATGAAGACGCTGGCGGGAATGATGCCGGCGGGTTCCACGGGGACCTTCAGCCTGTTCGCGATCAAAGGCGATAAGGTTATGGTCACGCTCTCGGGTGCCGGCGGCAAGGCGGCCCTGGCGATTTCGGCGTTTGTGGACGGCAAAGCCTACCTGGATGCAGCTGCTGGCGAGACGCAGTACACGCTGGTTATTCCGGCCACAACCGACTACATCATCGAGCTGGTTCCGAACACGCTGCAAGACATCAACTACATACTCGATCTCAAAATCGAATGAATGACGTCTGGCTCTGATTCCTCATTACTGGCATGGACAGACTCCCCCATGATCACAAACCCTTAGCATGACAAATCATCTGGCTGGCGAGAACTCACCGTATCTGCTTCAGCATTCTGAGAACCCTGTCGAATGGTATCCGTGGGGAGAAGAGGCCCTGGACAAGGCCCGTCGGGAGGACAAGCCGATCTTCCTCAGCATCGGTTACGCGGCGTGCCACTGGTGCCACGTAATGGAGCGCGAATCCTTCGAGGACCCGGATACCGCTGCCGTGCTCAATGAGCATTTCATCAGCATCAAGGTGGACCGGGAGGCGAGACCGGACCTGGATGCCATCTACATGCAGGCCACCACCAGCATGACCGGCTCCGGCGGCTGGCCCATGTCCGTCTTCCTGACCACGGACCTGCATCCCTTCTATGCCGGAACATATTTCCCGCCGGTGCGGCGCTACAACATGCCGGCCTTTCCAGATCTGCTGCGCGCTCTGGCAAGGGAATGGGAGAACAATCGCGCCGAGATCCTGAGCGTCGGGAAGCGCGTCGTTGACAGCCTGCGGCAGCGCGGCGCCGCGTCCGAGGGCGAGCCGAATCTCGCATCAACACTCGAGCAGGCCGAAGCCGTCCTGACAAAGGGTGCCGACGCTGTGAACGGAGGCTGGGGAGGCGCGCCCAAATTCCCCCAGCCACAAGCCATTGAATTCCTTCTGCGACGCGCTGCCAGCGGTCGAACGAAGGATCCACATGCTCTGGAGGTGGCGCTGCAGACGCTGCGGGCCATGGGCCGCGGTGGCATCTACGACGTTGTGGGCGGCGGCTTCTGCCGCTACTCGACAGACGACCGGTGGCTGGTGCCCCACTTCGAGAAGATGCTGTACGACAATGCACAGTTGGCGCTCGCGTACTTGCATGCCTCGCTAATGACGGGAGATACTTTCTTCGCCAGCGTGGCCACCGAAACGCTGGATTTCCTAAGCCGGGAGATGATGCATCCCGATGGCGGCTTCTACTCCTCCATCGATGCCGACTCGGAGGGTGTCGAAGGCAAATACTACGCCTGGACTGATGTGGAGATCCGTGAAGCGTTGGCTGACGACCAGTCATTCGAGCTGATGAGCGCCGCATATGCGATCACGAGCCGCGGCAATTGGGAGGGCCGCACAGTCCTGCAGCGCGCGCTTGACGATGCCACCCTCGCCGCTCGATTCGACACCACCCCCGAGGAGATCACAAAACGCCTCCGCGACCTGCACGCCCGACTCCGGAAGATCCGCGATCAGCGCGTCCGCCCCGCAACAGACGACAAGGTGATCGCAGCCTGGAACGGCATGGCGCTCCAGGCGTTCGCACAAGCTGCACGCCTTGTCGACGACGAAGACACTAGAAACGTGTATGCCAAAGTGGCTACGCGCAATGCGGATTTCCTCCTTCGAGCGCTTCGCACAGGCGGGCAGCTGCGCAGGATCTGGAGGAATGGCCGCGTGGGCAAAGAAGTGTTCCTCGAGGATTACGCCTCGCTCATACTTGGCTTGCTGGAGCTTTACCAGACTACATTTGAGAATCGGTGGTTCGTGGCCGCCCAGGAACTGGCGGTCGAAATGGTCCAGCGATTCTCAGATCCGGCCGGTGGTTTTTTTGACACCCCGGCGGAGTCCGAAGAACTCCTGGTTCGGCCAAAGGATATTCAGGACGGCGCCACACCATCCGGCAACGCGCTGGCTTGCGAGGCGCTGCTGCGCCTGGGCTCACTCACCGGCAACGGCGAGTACCGCGACGTCGTGGAGAAAGCGCTGCGCCTGGGTCTCGCGCATGCCGCCGCGTATCCCCTCTCGTTCGGACGTTGGATCAGCGTTGCGGATCTGGCCGAGGCGGGAGATCGTCAGCTGGCGCTGCTGCACCCGCGCGCGGCAGATCTTGGCCCTTTCTTGCGCCTCGTGAACTCCACCTACCGGCCAAACCTGGTGGTGGCTGCCTCGGAGTATCCCCCACCGGCAGACGCGCCGTCGGTGCTCCGCGAACGCCCGCTCATCAACGGTGCCACGACCGCGTATCTGTGCTCGGGCTTCGTGTGCGAGCAACCTACCGCGAGCCCCCAGGAGTTGCAGAGCCAACTCGATTCTGGCACTGCCCCTAAGGATTAAATGCAAGAGGCCCCCGGTTGCCGGGGGCCTCTTATGTGTCTACTTCTTGGTTTCGTCGGTCTTGCCGGGCTCTGTGGTTGCGTCCTCCGACTTGCCGCTGAGTCCATCGCGGAAGTTGCGGATGCCCTTGCCCAACTCCCCCGCGACCTTGCCGATTCGGCCGGGTCCAAAGAGCAGCACAAGGATGACGAGCAGGATCAGAAGCTCAGGCAGGCCAATACCGCGTGCAAAGGGCATGGTGACTCCTCACTATGACTTTACCACAATCCGCCGGAAAGTTCCAAGCGCCGCGGCCTATGCGCCTGAGCTCCGGCCCCAGATCAAGCCCTCAATGAAGCGCATAATGCGCCGCAGCAGCGAGCGGATGCGCGCCCAGGTCTGATAGCGCTCTGCATGGACTGGTCGCTCCAGCGGGAGCGGGCCGGTCCATTGTGCAGTCAGCGCACCCCACGTCAATCCGGCGCCGAATCCAACCAGGACGATCTTGTCTCCCGGCTTGAGCAAGCCCTTCTGTGCGGCTTCGACCGTGGCGATGGGTATGGAGGCCGTGGACGTGTTGCCGTAGCGGTCGACGTTGATGACAAAGCGCTCAAGCGGCAGCTTCAGGTATTTGGCGGCGGTCTCGATGATGCGATAGTTGGCCTGATGAGGGATAATCCACTGCACATCGTCCGTCGTGAGGCCGGCCAGGTCCAGCGCCTCATGGGCTGCATGTCCCATGACGCGCGTCGCAAAACGGAAGACTTCCCGGCCATCCATGTGGATGTATTGCTTGCCCTCGCGCAGGCTTTGTTCGGTCGCCGGGAAGTGGCTGCCTCCGCCCGGCAGCGACAGCAGGTCGCCCCCGGAACCATCCGAATGCATGACGGCCGAGAGCACGCCGCCGGGCTCCTCGCTTGCCTGGAGCACGAACGCGCCCGCCCCATCCCCGAAAAGGATGCAGGTCTTGCGGTCCTCCCAATCGACGAAACGGGAGAGCGTCTCGGCGCCGATAACCAGCGCGTTCTTGAGCGAGCCGCTGCGGATCGACTGAGCCGCCATATTGACGGCGAAGATGAAGCCGGTGCAGGCCGCGGAGAGATCAAATGCGCCCGCCCGGGTGGCGCCCAGCTGGTCCTGGATGAGACAGGCCGTTGCCGGAAAGATGTATTCCGGGCTGGACGTGGCGCAAATGATCAAGTCGATATCCGTCGGCTTCAGGTTGGCCATGTTCAGGGCGCGGATCGAGGCCTTGACGGCCAACGTGGACGGATATTCGCGGTCGCGGGCGATCCGCCGTTCGCGGATGCCGGTCATCTCGCGGATCCATTTATCACTCGTGTCCACGCGCTGGGCCAACTCCTCGTTGGTCAGCACAGTGTCCGGTACCGCCATCCCCCAACCCGTGATATGTGCGTATGGCATTCGACTTCTTTCTTCGCGCCGGCCGCTGCAGCAGAAATCAGGCTGGCGTGATGGACGCCTGGCTCAGGACGTGTACTTGCTCAGGATCAGCGTGGCGTTGTGACCGCCAAAGCCGAATGAGTTCGACATGACGTGCCTCGGGGAAGCCTCGCGCGGCTTGTTGGGCACGTAATCCAGATCGCATTCCGGATCCGGGAATTCGTAGTTGATGGTCGGAGGCAGGATCTCGCTGGTTATCGCCCTGGCGCAGATGACCGCCTCGAGCGAACCGGAAGCCCCCAGGAGGTGCCCGGTCATGGATTTTGTGCTGGATATGGGGACGCGGTAGGCCTGCTCGCCGAATACGCGCTTGACCGCCAGCGTTTCGCTCCGGTCGTTCAGATGTGTCGACGTGCCGTGCGCGTTGATGTAGCCGATATCGGCCGGCACCAGGCCCGCATCCTCTAGAGCCAGCTGCATGGAGAGCGAAGCGCCCGCGCCATCTTCGGCGGGGGCTGAGATGTGGTACGCGTCATCAGAGGTCCCGTAGCCCGTGAACTCACAGATGATACGCGCGCCGCGCCGCTCCGCCGACTCGAGCGATTCCAGCACGACCATGGCCGCACCCTCGCCCATGAGGAAGCCATCGCGTTCCCTGTCGAAAGGACGGGAGGCGCGCTCCGGTGCGTCATTGCGGGTGGATAGGGCCGTCATGGCATTGAGACCGGCCATGGTGAGCGGGACGATGGCAGCCTCGGAGGATCCGACCAGCATGACATCAGCCGTGCCCCGCTGGATGACGGACGCAGCCTCCCCCAGTGAATTTGTGCCCGTCGCGCAGGCCGTGGCGATGGACATATTCAGCGCCCGGGCGCCGGTCCGGATCGCGAGAATGCCGGCGGCGCTGTCGGAGATCATCATCGGGATCAGGAAGGGACTGACGCGGTCGGCGCCGCGCTCCGCCAACACCTCGTAGTTGCTGATCATCGTACCGATGCCGCCGATGCCGGTTCCGATGATGATGCCCACGCGCTCGCGGTTGCTCTCATCCACCTGGAAGCGCGCATCCGCCATGGCTTCTTCGGCGGCCGCAATGGCGAACTGCACGAAGCGGTCCATCCTGCGCGCCTCGCGAGCGCCGAATCGACCCACGGCGTCGAAGCCCTTGACCTCGGCCGCAAAGCGGGTCTTGTGCGTGGATGCATCGAAGTGCGTGATCGGACCCGCCCCCGATCGGCCGTCCAGCACTGCCTGCCAAGTTTCGTCAACTGTCTGACCCAGGGGGCTGATGCAACCCAGCCCCGTTAGTACTACTCGTTTCCTCATCCCGGTCTCCTAAAAAAGTAGGACAAGAGGTCGTCTTGTCCTACCGGTCGGCCTGCACATATAACACAGCCCGCCTACTTCCGATGCGGCAGCTCGGCCTCGGGGTGCAGCGTCCGCCAGGCCTGCCGTACATGGATGCGATCATGTTCAGCCATAAAGCATATAACTTCAAGGAAATTCGTGGGGCCGAAGATGGCGTGCCGGGCACCCTTCGCCCACACCTCATCCGGTAGATTCTGCAGTCGATCGAGGCTCACCAGGCGGGCGGCTGTAAATTCCCGGACGGCGGCAGGGCCATTCTCAGCCAGGTAGCGGCGCTGTTTGGCCCAATACGCAGCATCCGGACGCGCTACAAAGGGATCGTCAGATTCCAGCATCGTGTCGATCTGCTGGAGGTGCACCTCGCGCTCCGTGTCGCGCAGGTGGCACACCAGCTCTATCACTGCCCACTCCTCGGGCGAAGGCTCGTGCGTCCATTCGGTTTGCGTGAGTCCCAGCGTCATGCCGCGCAGCACGGCGGGCGTGCTGCGAAGCACAGTGGTGATGGTCTCGCGCGTATTGAAAGGAGGCGCTTGCATGTCCGCCTCGTGATACTCGATCCACTCGCGCAGTGCGCCCAGATCCCCCGCCGCACCGTCGGCCCCATTGCCGGCACTGGTGACGTGGAAGGTTGTCAATCCCAGCCGGGCTGCCGGTTGCAGATCGCGCTCCACGTCATTGCCGGCCATCAGGACCGGTCGATCTGGCGAGCCCATCCGCCCCAGGACTTCAGCGTAGTAATCCGGATGGGACTTCGTGAAATGGAAGGTCTCGTATGAGGAGATAATGGCAAATTGCTCCGGATCCAGCCCGGCCCACCGGACGCGTTCCGCTGTGGCGATCATGGGGAAAAGCGGGTCTGTCGCCAGCCCCACCTCGTGGCCGGCGGACAGGGCCCAATCCACCAGCTCGCGCGCCCCATCCTTGGGCCGGGTGCGGCTGCGCAGCTTGGGGAATTCCTCCCGGTAGAAATCCATTATGCGTTCCCGCAACTTGCTGGCGTCGGCGCCGAGCCGCGGGTAGAACTCAGCATCGAACACCTCCTGCAGGCTGCGCGATGGATCCAAATTGAGCATCATCTGCTGCACGCCGGAACGCAGCGCGTCCAGCATGGCCTGCGGGGGAGCAACACTGGCGAGATGCCGGCCCAGCGCCTCATAATACGAGGGCAGGAATTCGGCCAGGTTTGACTCAAGCAGCGTATCGTCGAGATCGAGGAGTAGGGCGATGGGCATAGGTCTAAGGCGGTTTCCCGATCAAAAAGGCAGTGCGTCCAATCTATTCCTTGACAATGAACTCGGCGGGAAGCGGATGGCACAGCCCGCAGCCGATCTCGGGCTCGGGCACATCGCGCCCGGCTTTCTCACAGCTGGCACGCACGCGCACTCTGCGTTGCAGGCCGGCGCTGAAGGGCCGGGTAACCTCCGCATGAAAACGCAGGAACTCGCAAGCGTTGGCACGAATGATTTCGGGGATTGGGCACGTCGTACACAGGTCCCTGCTCCAGCGCTCCCCCGAAGCCTGCAAAAGCCGGCACTCCTCGGAGGTGCGGCCGCGAAAGTAGTTACCGTAGAAGTAGCGGCACTCTTTGCCTGCAGGTGTGCGCATTGGACTACATGACCTCAGGCCAGCTCGAGGCCTTGCTCCCCTCCCGGTAGATCATCAAATTGGCGCGTAGTGGTGAGCCTGGTGAAAGACCGGTCTCAGACCCTGGTCACGTACTCGCCGGTGCGGGTATCAACCCGAATGATGTCGCCGATCTTGACGAATTGCGGGCACTGGACCTCGAGGCCCGTCTCGGTCTTGACCTTCTTGGAGACGCCCGTGGCGGTATCGCCGCGAACGGCTACCTCGGCCTCCAGGACCTTGAGATCCACGGACGTGGGCAGCTCGATATCCAGCGGCTGGCCCTTGTAGAAAGTCAGCTTTACTTCCATCCCGGCCTTCAGATACAGCGCGTCATCGCCCAGGATATCGCCCTTGATGGCCGGCTGCTCGAAGGTCTCGTTGTCCATGAAATGGTAGAACTCCGAGTCGGTGTATAGGTACTGGACGTTGTGGAAGTCCAATCGGGCGTCCTGCACGCGGTCCCCCGACTGGAAGGTCTTGTCGATATTCGCCCCGGTCTGCAGGTTCCGGGCCTTCACCTTGATGGAAGCGTTGCCGCGGCCGGTCTTGTTGTGGCTGTATTCGAGCACCTTGAACAGGCCGCCATCAAGCTCGAAGGTAACGCCCTTGCGCAGGTCATTCACGTCGATCATTAGTTCCTCAGGCTGTAGAGATTTCCGCCCCGGCGGTCGTTAGCGTGCCCGCAGGCATGTAATTCGCAGGGAAGATCTTGTACGAAGCCGCCCGATTATACCGCGGCTTTCGAATGCCCCGCCTCGGCATCCGGAGTGCCCCGCAGGAGCTGCACCGCATGCGGCAGGGCAGGCTCGATGACACCCAGGCTTTCGAGGGCACCCTTCGGGCTGCCGGGGAGATTGACGATCAGTGCCCGACCGCGGATGCCGGCTCGGGCCCTTGAAAGCATGCCATGCGGCGAGACGACGAGGCTCGCGGCCCGAATTGCCTCTGCGATGCCCGGCGCCTCACGCTGAATGGCGCCCAATGTGGCCTCGGGCGTCACATCTCTGGCTCCAAATCCGGTGCCGCCGGTCGTCAGGATGACGTCGGCCGCATCATCATCCGCACACCGCACAAGCCGATCCATGATGGTCGGAATGTCATCCGGGATGATCTCCTGCCGCGTGACAATCCAACCGAGAGCTTCAGCCCGGGCGGCCAACGCGGGGCCGGCGAGGTCCTCTCTCTCGCCTTTCGAGGAACGGTCTGAGATCACCAAAATGGCTACGCGCAAGCTCACTAGACAAAATCCTTCGCAAAGAATTGGTCGTCCAGCAACCCCCAGCCGATTTGCTCATAGAAGGTCATGGCGTCTTGATTGTCCGGCCGGACGATCAGGTACGCGCGAATGCAGCCTTTTTGCTTAAGCCGTGTCTCGATCTCCGACATCAATCGGGATGCCAGGCCCTGCCTGCGGAATTCCGGAGCGACTGCAAGATGGTAGATCATGCCTCGGCGGCCATCGAAGCCGCCGATCACCGTGCCAATGAGCCTGCCGCCCAATTCAGCTACCAGGAACAGATCTGGATCACGCTGGAGCTTCTTTTGGATCTCGGCCGGCGCGTCCGAGGCTCCGACGCGGATGCCCGCGCCGGATGACTTCCAGAGGTCGATGGCAGCGTCATAGTCCGCAGCGTAGGCGAACTCCCGGATGTCTATGTCAGTCATGCGGCGGCAGGTATGTGTGCGCGCAACAGTCGGGTGAGTTCGTCCGGCATGAACGGCTTCTGCAGAAAATCGTCTGCACCCCGGCGCAGGCAATCCTCGCGCACGCTCAGACCGGACATCATGATGATGTAGAGCTTCTCCCCCACGTTGGATCGGCGGATGCGCTCGACGAGCTCTAGCCCGTTGTGCTGCGCAAAGAGCATGTCCAGCAAGAGGGCGTCGGGATTGACGTCCTCCACGGTGTGCAGTACATCGCTGTCACCATCGACAGCAGTTACTTCGTAGCCGTCCATCCTGAGCAGCGTGCTCAGGAGCCCGACCATGGTCGAATCATCTTCGGCTAGTACGATGCTTGCCATTTGCGCGGCTTGCCCTGCCCTTCTTCTTTGCGGGCGTCTTTGATTTTCCGGCAGGCGCCTCAGCCTTGGGCGCGGGCGCAGGATCCTCGAGCGCCGCGTCCAGAACGTCGTCAACCGTCTGCACGAACACAAACTTCATGGTGTCCTTGATCTCAGCAGGCACATCGTCCAGGTCGTGCTTGTTGCGCTCGGGCAGCACAACGGTCTTCAAACCGTTGCGGTGAGCTGCCAGCACTTTCTCTTTCACGCCGCCGATCGGCAGCACCTGGCCGCGCAGCGTGATCTCGCCGGTCATACCCAGGTGCGGCTTTACTTTGCGCCCGGAGATCAGCGACACGAGGGCGGTGGCCATCGTCACACCGGCCGAGGGGCCGTCTTTGGGTGAGGCGCCCGAAGGGATGTGCATGTGCAGATCGTTCTTGTCGAAAAATTCGGACGGGATGCCCATCGCCTGGGCGCGGGAACGGACGTATGACAATGCTGCCCGGGCTGATTCCTGCATGACGTTGCCGATGGAACCCGTGATCTGGAAACCGCGGCCGCCGGGCATCTTGGTGGCTTCCACAAACAGCACGTCGCCGCCGAAGGGCGTGTATGCCAGGCCCGGCACGATCCCGGGCATGGACGTGCGCGCGTTGAGCTCTTCCGTGCCATAGAAGATCGGCTTCTCCAGGAATTCCTCAACCAGCGCCGGTGTGATCTCGAATTTCTCGCCCTTGCCCTCGGCAATGCGTGTGCCGGTCTTGCGGCAGATGGCACCGATCTTGCGTTCCAGGCTGCGCACGCCGGCCTCGCGCGTGTACTCCCGGATGATCTTCTGCAGCGACTCGTCGCTGAAGGTGACCTCGTCCGGCCTGAGCCCGTTCTCGCGGATCTGGCGCGGTATCAGATAGCCCTTGGCAATGGCGATCTTCTCGTTGTCCGTGTAACCGGAGAGATAGATCACCTCCATGCGGTCATACAACGGCCCGGGGATGGTCTCCGCCGTGTTCGCCGTCGTGATGAAGAAGACCTGCGAGAGGTCGAACGCGACCTCCAGGTAATTATCGCGGAACTCGCTATTCTGCTCGGGATCAAGCACTTCCAGCAGCGCAGACGCCGGATCTCCGTGGTAGTCGAAGGTCAGCTTGTCGACCTCGTCCAGCATGAAGATCGGATTGCGCGATTCGATGCGCCGCAGCGACTGCAGGATCCGCCCCGGGAGTGCGCCGATATACGTGCGGCGGTGACCGCGGATCTCGGCCTCGTCGCGCACCCCGCCCAACGAGGCGCGGATGAACTTGCGTCCCATGGCACGCGCGATCGATTGTCCGAGCGATGTCTTGCCCACGCCGGGCGGGCCGATGAAACACAGGATGACGCCCTCGCGCTCGCGCCGGATCATGTCCTTGGAGGGCTCTTTGAGCTCATCCTTGCGCTCCAGGCGCAGCTTGCGGACCGCCAGGAACTCCAGGATGCGGTCTTTCACATCTTCCAGCCCGTAGTGATCGGCGTTCAGGATCTCGCGTGCATGGACGATATCGAGGTTGTCCTCGGTGACCTTGGACCACGGCAGCGTGACCATCCAATCCAGGTATGTCCGGATGACGCCATATTCCGCGGCTGCGCTCGGCAGGCGGGATAGCCGGTCAAGCTCCTGGCGGGCCTGCTTGTCCGCCTCAGGAGGCATCTGGGCCTCGTCGATCTTCTTGCGCAGCTCCTCGATCTCGGCCAGTTGCTGGTCTTTTTCGCCCAGTTCCTTCTGGATGGCCTTCATCTGCTCGCGCAGGTAGTATTCGCGCTGTACCTTCTCGATCTCGCCGCGGGCCTCGTTCTGGATCTTCTGACCCAGCGTGAGCACCTCGGCCTCTCTCACCAACAGGCCGATGAGTTTGCGCAGCTTCTCGGTGACAGAGTCGATCTCGAGGATCTCCTGCGCATCCTTGAGCTCGATGCGCTGGAAATTGGCGATCGTATAGGCCGTTTGCAGGGCGTTCTCGAGCGAAGTGATGGAGGTGACCAGTTCCTCGGGGAATGAGGGGATCATCTGCGTGATCTGCTGGAACTGGTCGCGCGCATTGCGCGCCAGCGCGTCCACCTCGAGGCCTTCCTCCACAATTTCCGGCTTGAGCTCGATGCGCGCCTTGAGGTACGGCTCTTCTGCAACGAATTCGGTGACCTTGAACCGATCCATGCCCTGAACCAGCAGGCGGACCGTGCCATCCGGCGCGCGCAGCAGCCGGTGCACGGTGGCGATCACACCCACCTCATACAGGTCACTTGGACCCGGGGTTTCGAGATCTGGATTCCTGGAGGTGATCAGCCCGACCAGCTTGTCGGAGCCCACAACATCGTCCACCAGTTTGATCGACCGTGGTTGGCCGACCGTCAGCGGGACGGCGGTCTGGGGGTAGACGACTACACCCCGCAGGGGCAGGATCGGGAGCGTATCCGGGTATTTCTGCGGCACCGGCGCGCCCGAGCCATCCGGCGCGGATTCGTCCTTCTTGGCGATGTTAGGCAGGACGGATGGAATGAGCATGCGCAGCTCGTCATCCGCCTGGCCCATCCAATCCAGGAGTTCAGCCATACTGGTTTGCCAGCGCGAAGCAGGCATCAGCCCTCGATCTTCACGCCAGTAGTTCTGGCCTTGGGGAGTCTCACGACAAGGAAGCCGTTCTTGTACTCAGCCTGGGAGCGGTCGAGGTCCACAGGTCCCGGCAACGCAACCGCCGAGGAGAACTTGCCGAAGTGGATCTCCATCTGATGGTAGGCGCGGCGCTCGGTCCGGTCCGGCCGCTGACCGCTGACCAGCAGCATCCCATTGTCGTAAGTGACATCAAGATCCGATTCACGCATTCCCGCGATCTCCACGCTCACGATGTACTCGGCCTCTGTTTCGAAGAGGTCCGTGGGGGGACTCCACGCACCTGCGGTCACCTGCCAGCCCAGCGCCCCGCGTACTTCGCGGCGCCGCTCAGTGACAGTCAGAGTCTCCGACCTGCGGATCACAGTAGGCATTTTGAACTCCTCGAGCTATGCGGCCGTCTCAGCTGATGGGGAACGACCGGCCGACGGGTCGAGCCCTGGCGCAATCTAGGCAGCCAGGGCCTTCGTCGCCGCATCCAGCACCTCGCCGTAGTTCGGCTCGATGCCACTCTCTGGCATGTAGGCCACGTACTTCAACCGATCATCCTTACCGACGACAAAGACGGACCGGCGCAATGTGCGCCGCTCTTTCACCAACGTGCCGTACTTCACTCCAAAATCGGTGCTCAGATGGTCCGAAAGGGTCATCACCTTGTCGACCCCGGCGGCGCCGCACCAGCGCTTCTGGGCGTAGGGCAGATCCGTGCTGATGACCTCGATCACGATGTCATCGCCCAGGGCGGCCGCTTCCTGGTTGAAGCGGCGAGTTTCGCGGTCGCAAACTGCGGTATCCAACGAGGGTACGGCTGCCAGGATGCGCACTTTGCCCTTTGTATCTGCGAGACCGCGCATCAACGCCCAGTCGTTGGTGTGGACGGTGAAGTCCGGGGCAGTATCCCCGACCTTCACGTCGTCACCTATGACGGTGGCGTCCTTTCCACCGACCTTGATCAAGCCGGTTCTTTCAGTAGCCATGTGTTTCGTCTCTCCAGTCAATTCTAAGTGGTGGAGGTACAGACCTGTTTGCCAGGTCGATTTCTTACCTGGCGCCAACGGACAAGTCGAACCTGCGTTTTCCTGCTCGAAGGCCGTGCAACGATCTTGGGACAGGATGCCGTGTCTCCGGCTGAAAGCTCGACAACAGTCGCCTGCACAGGCACGCGGCAATGAGTATAAATCCCTTCGGGATAACGCACAACTCACGGCGCGGTCGGGCTCACAGGTACATGGAAGAGCCGTCAGGCCCCTACCAAGCAATTAGTGCTCCGCCTTGCTGCCACGCGCGCGGGTATACTCATAGATGGGCGGGAAATGGCTTGAGCTCCAAACGCATTTCAGGGAGGCGAATACAATGGCTGCAAAGGCGGGGAGATCGACTGGGTGGATGTCGGTGCTGTGTCTGGTCGTTGGGAGCGTCACACCGCTGATTCTGGCGGTCTTTTGGGCCATTTTTGCTGGCCAGCTGCGGGTGAACGAATCCGTGGTTGACACGGTTGCCGAAAACCTCACTCTCAGCGTCTTTGTGGGCACCCTGCTTTCCCTCATAAACGTCCCATTCGGCCTCCTCGCCCTCGAGCAGGTTGGCGCTGCAAAGGGCATCGCGCGCGCTGGCATTGGCCTTTCGGCCGTGACGCTCGGAGTTCTCGCCGGCATTCTGACCCTTGCCGTGACATTCTCGCAGTAGGGCCTGGGGCCCGTTGCGAATGTAGTCGCATGAAAGGAGAGCCCAATGGCTGCTGGGGAAAGTAGATCTGCCGCGTGGATGTCGTGGCTTTGTCTCGTGGTGGGACTTGTCACCCTGATGTCTCAGGTGGCCTTCTGGGCTGGCACATTCTCCGATAACCTGCCATACTGGCTGTATCTCTTGAGGCAGGAGGGCCGCGCATACATAGTGCCTTTGGGCCTGTTGGCGATCCCCCTTGCTCTGATCAACGTGATGTTGGGCTTGATGGCGCTCGAGAGGGATCCCGACGGGACGGACCTCGCACGAGCCGGAGTGGTGTTATCGGCGATGGCGCTGAGCTTTGGCCCGCTCGTCATCACCGGGCAGTATTTCTCGGGATAGGGGCCCCTGCGGCCGTCCGTCCGCGTCGCCTGGGATGCGGCGAATGGCGCCCCTGGCGGGATTCGAACCCACAACCTCCTGCTTAGAAGGCAGTTGCTCTGTCCGTTGAGCTACAGGGGCCTCTTGGTTCAGCCGCGAGCAGTATAAGCTTAGTGAACAGAGGCGTCAAACACGGGCACGGTTACGCGGACCGCACCCGCTGCCTTGCGCGTCCATGCAACGCGGGCGCTGGCCCGAGTCGCTGGAGCGCACCGGCCCGGAGGCGGCCCATTTCGCTTGGGGTGCTGGCTTAGGCGGCCGCTTTGGCAGGAACAGGTTCGAGGGAGGTCTGCGGCCGAATGCCGCGATACACGTGCGTCCCCCCGATGGTTCGAAGGATGGTTTCGGCTGGCCGGCCCAGGTGCTTGGCGAGCTCCGTTGCACTCATGGGATGGTTGCCGTTGGTCAGCATGAGTCGGAAGACCGCCTCCACGACCGTC
>DATDCZ010000068.1:0-15112 GCA_036524055.1 Anaerolineales bacterium
ATCTTGCACCAGACCAGTTGACTTCCGTAAGGTTGTCTCTCGGAGCAGGGCGACGCCGTGGCAGACACCGCTGGCCGATCGCCCGACACTGGTGCCCGCAGGTGGGCCAGTACCCGGGGAGGTCTCGGCATGCAGGAAGCGACGTTCACGGTTAAGAAGGGCCTGGCCCAGATGCTCAAGGGCGGCGTCATCATGGACGTCGTCACCCCTGAGCATGCCAAGATCGCCGAGGATGCGGGCGCCTGCGCGGTCATGGCGCTGGAGCGTGTCCCGGCGGATATCCGCGCGCAAGGCGGAGTGGCGCGCATGTCGGACCCCGGGTTGATCCTGCGCATCATGGATTCAGTCACGATCCCGGTGATGGCGAAATGCCGGATCGGGCATTTCGTCGAGGCGCAGATCCTCGAGGCTCTGGGCGTCGACTACATTGACGAGTCCGAGGTGCTGACGCCGGCCGACGAGGCCCATCACATCAATAAGCACCTGTTCAAGATCCCCTTTGTATGCGGCTGCCGCAACCTGGGAGAGGCCCTGCGCCGCATCGGCGAGGGTGCAGCCATGATCCGCACCAAGGGTGAAGCCGGCACGGGCGACGTGGTTGAGGCGGTGCGCCACGCGCGCTCCGTGATGGGCTCCATCCGCCAGTTGCAGACCATGGCCGAAGAAGAACTGATGGCGTATTCAAAAGACCTGGGCGCGCCGTACGAGCTGGTGAAGGAAACGAAAGAGCTCGGGCGCATGCCGGTGGTGAACTTTGCGGCCGGGGGCGTTGCGACGCCTGCGGATGCGGCGCTGATGATGCAACTGGGCGTGGATGGCGTTTTCGTCGGCTCCGGAATCTTCAAGAGCGGCGATCCCGCCAAGCGGGCAGCGGCGATCGTCAAGGCGGTCACGCATTATCAGGACGCCAGCATCCTGGCAGAGATCAGCAAAGACCTGGGCGAGCCGATGGTCGGGCGCAACGTTTCACAGATGCCCGAGGCCGAAAGGCTGGCCGGACGCGGCTGGTAGCCAGACGGGTCGACGCGCGGATCTCTGTACCGCTGCGCCGCATGGCGGCGAAGGCGGAATCAATCCATGAAGATCGGTGTATTGGCGCTGCAGGGCGATTTCGCCGAGCATATCGTCATGCTCAGGCGCCTCAAGGTTGAAACGGCCGAGGTCAGGCTACCGGAGCATCTCAATGGTCTGGACGCGCTGATCATCCCCGGCGGTGAATCCACGACCATTGGAAAGCTCTCGGAGGACTTTGGCTTGATGGAGCCGCTGCGCCAATTCGGACAGCGGCATGCGATCTGGGGAACCTGCGCGGGCGCGATCTTCCTCTCGAAGGACGCACGCCGTGACCAACCCCTCCTGGGGCTGATGGATATCACGGTGCAGCGAAACGCCTTCGGCAGGCAGTTGGAATCCTTCGAAGCCGATCTGGATGTCCCTGAACTCAAGAAGATGGCTGGCTCGAAGAATCCCTATCACGCGGTTTTCATCCGAGCGCCCATCATCGAGTCGGTAAGCGGCGAGGCGCGCGTGCTGGCGGTCACGCCAGACGAAAGAATTGTTGCTGCGCAGCAGGGGCACCTGCTCGCAACGTCGTTCCACCCCGAGCTCACGGGCGACCCGCGTTTCCATGAGTACTTTCTATCCATTGCCGACTAAGTGTGCGGGAACCTCCGCCAACCAATGAGTATCCGTTCGCTAGACCTGCTGGACTTGCCCACTCTCTACCGTTATCGGGGCGAAGCGGTGAGCCTGGATGCGGCGCGCGCACTTACGCGCGGCAATCCGCTCGGGGCGATCGGCATGCTGGCCTACATGAATCCCCAGCGGCATGTGTATTCCGCCATATCCGATGACAAGGACGGCATGCTGCTGGGCGGGGTTATCCAGAATAACGGGGATACATTTGCGAGGCTGCTGTATGTGGCGCCGGTCTCGAGACTGGATCGACCGGACCTAGTGGAACTGATCGAGCAATTGAGCGTGCAGGCCGGGACGTGGGGCGCCTTCCACGTGCTGGCGGAATTGGACGAAACCAGCCCGGCATTCACGCCGCTGCGACGCGCCGGCTTCACGGTGTATGCAGGGCAGCGGATGTGGGACGTCAGCATGCTGGCTCCACAGTCCGGCGACAGCCATTGGCCGCGGGCGTCGTCGCTGAATCTGCCGGCGATACAGAATCTACATCACCAGATCGTGCCGCCTTTGCTGCAGCCGATCGAACCGGCGCCGCGGCGCGCCAACGGCTTCATCTGCAGCCAGGGCGAACCCTGCTATGCGAGTACGACCACCGGCCTGAATGGCGTAGTGGTCTTTCCGCTGATCCACCCGGATGCAACGGATGTGGCCGATAAGCTGGCATCCCTTATCCAGCATCTGCCGAATCGCGGGGGGCGCCCGGTGTACGTGTGTGTCCGGACGTATCAAGCCTGGCTTGAGCATGTGCTGGAGGACCTGGGCGCCCAGCCCGGACCGCAACAAGCGATCATGGTCAAGCACATGACGCGACTAGTGAAGGAGGGCGTGGCTGTGCCGGCCCGGCAGCCCGCCAACGTCAGCGTGCAGGCCTCGCGCGTGAGCAGATTAGAAGAAAAGAAGCAGAACCCATGACACAGTTGAAGATCACCGACGATCTGCAGGCACTGCTGGGTGTGCTGCCGGTGGATATCCGCGCAGCGGTTGAGCGGGCGGATGACAGTGAGAACCTGCTGGAGATCATCCTGGACCTGGGCCGCGTGCCCACGGCCCGGTTCGTGGACCGCGAGATCTCGCTGCGCGATTCCGAGGTCACGCGCCCGGAGATCGACTACGTGGATGCGCGCACGGGCGAGTTCGACGCGGACAACCGCGCCGGGATCGAGCGGACGCTGCACCGCATCTCGGCCATCCGCAACCGCCGGGGTCACATCGTGGGCCTGACGCTGCGTGTGGGGCGAGCCGTCTACGGGACAGTGGACATCATCCAGGACATCGTCGAGAGCGGGAAGTCAGCGCTTATCCTGGGCCGGCCGGGAGTGGGCAAGACGACGCTGCTGCGCGAGGCCGCCCGCATCATGGCTGAATCCAAGCGGGTTGTGATCGTGGATACGTCCAATGAGATCGGCGGGGACGGTGACGTGCCGCACCCGGCGGTCGGCCGCGCCCGGCGCATGCAGGTGCGCGAACCCATGCTGCAGCATGAGGTGATGATCGAGGCGGTGGAGAACCATAACCCGGAGGTGATCGTCATCGACGAGATCGGCCGGGAACTGGAAGCCGCCGCCGCGCGCACGATCGCAGAACGCGGTGTCCAGCTCATCGGCACGGCGCACGGGCAGACCCTGGACAACCTGCTGCTCAACCCGACGCTCAGCGACCTGGTCGGTGGCATTGAGGCGGTGACGCTCTCGGACGAGGAGGCGCGGCGGCGAGGCACGCAGAAGACCGTCCTGGAACGCCGGGCACCGCCAACCTTTGATGTCCTTGTGGAGATACAAACTCGCGACCGCTTTGCCGTTCACGTCGACATCCAGAACTCCGTGGATGCGCTACTGCGGGGCTTTCCACTGGCGCCCGAGATCCGCACCCGGGATCCCGAAGGCAGGATCCAGATTGAGAAGGTCGCCGCCACGCCAGCGTCGCGAATGGACGCCAAGGAGATCCAACCGCCGCGGCGCGGTCGTCAACCGGAGCCCCTGGTGCCAGAACGGATCTCCATGATCGAGGCGCCCAGTCTCGAAACGACGCGGGGCGGGCTGAAGACGATCAGGATCTATCCATACGGTGTGGCGCGCAACAGACTGACGCAGGCGGTGAAGAGGCTCGGGGTTCCCGCGATCATCGTGAAAGATCCGGCCGAAGCGAATGCGCTCGTAACCCTGCGGACCTATTATCGGGACCGTCAGCAGGCCATTGTGGATGCCGAGCATCGCGGCATGCCCATCTACGTGCTGCGATCCAGCACGGTCGGGCAGATGGAACAGTTCTTGAGTGACCTATTCAGCCTCAAAACCGAGCATCCTGCATCGGGCGATATCGACGGGGTACGGCAACAGACGCAGCAGGCGATCCAGGCGGTGCTCAATGGCGAGCGTTGGGTGGACCTGCCGCCGGGGCCCTCTCTGATACGGCGGCTGGAGCATGAAATGGCGCGCCAAGCTGAACTGGTGAGCCACTCCTACGGCAAAGAGCCAAGGCGACACGTGAGGATCTTCCGCGAATAGGCGATCGCCACGGGGCTGACGGAGAAGCCCCTGCTCGGGATGCGATCAGAATCAAACACGGAGCGGCATCGCCGCTCCGTGTTGCATACTCAGATTGGATTAGTAGTCGGCCTCAAGAGTTCCTGGCCGCCTCGCCGAGTGTGACGTCGACCTGGATGGTCTTGCCATCGCGGATGACCGTCAGCGTTACGTGTTCCCCGGGATCATACGAATACAGGGTGTTCAGGTAGGAATGCGTCTCGTCCATGGCGACGTCGCCGACCTTGGTGATGATATCGCCGCGCTTGAGGCCGGCCGCGGTTGCGGGACTGTTGGGCGACACGCGCGACACATACACGCCCCATTCCGCAGGCAGGTCGTATGCCTTGGCGATAGCCGGTGTGATGGGCTGGTAGGCGATACCCACGTATGGATGGGCGAAGTAACCCTTGGCAATGATCTGCGCCGCAACGGCCTGGGCGGTATCGATCGGGATGGCAAAGCCCAGGCCCTCTGCTACCGCGCCGCCGTTGCTGCCGCGCACGATCAGAGTGTTGACGCCGATCACCTCGCCGGCCAGGTTGACCAGCGGCCCTCCCGAGTTGCCCTGGTTGATGGCGGCATCCGTCTGGACCAAGCCCTCGACCTGATAGCCCTGACCGGTATCGATGGAGCGCCCCGTGGCGCTGACCACACCGACCGTGACGGTGTTCTTGAAATCGCCAAGGGGCGAGCCGATGGCGATAACGGATTCACCTGGCTGGAGCACGTCTGAGTTCCCGAGGGCCGCGATGGCAGGGACCGCGCCATCCGCCTTGAGGACGGCGATGTCGTTGTACTTGTCGGCACCCACCACCGTGGCATCCTGCTCCGTCCCGTTTGAAAGCACGATCTTCACCGATTTGGTGCCCTCGATGACGTGATTGTTGGTGATGATGTAGCCCTTATCAGAGATGAAGAAACCGCTTCCGCTGACCTCCTGGTCGGCGGTCTGGCCAAAGAATGTCTGCTGTCCCGGTATGGTGCCCACGACCGTCACGACCGCCGGCCCTACCGTCTTGACCGCCTGCGTAATGGTGGTCTCGACATCCGTGGTGTTGAGGTTGAGAGTCTGCCGTGGGCTGCTGCTCGTGGTTGGGATGATCTGCTGAATGGCCGCCGGCCGCGACTGAAGTGTGCGGTACACCACCACTCCGCCGAGCGCAGCGCCAGAAAGGCCGGAAATGCCGGCTAACGCCACGACCAACAGAAGATAGAACACTCTCTTGAACGACATTCGGACCTCCGTTCGCTTCCCAATTGCCCGGTCGGCATTCTAGACCCTCAAAATGACAGACGAATTAAAGGGAGGTTATACGTATAATAAGGCCACCGATTCTTACGAAGTTCAGACAAATCCACGGAGTCGGGCGCCCTCGCGAGGGCCTGTAATTACCCACCACCATGTTCATCACACTTGAAGGCCCCGAAGGCTCCGGCAAGACTTCTCACGTTCCGGCGCTGGTGGAGTACCTGAAGGCGCAGGGCTACGCAGTCTTTCCAACGCGAGAGCCGGGCGGCACATCCATCGGCGAGCAGATCCGCCTGGTGATCCACGACCTGAAAAACGTGGAAATGCATCCGCGAGCCGAGACGCTACTCTACCAGGCGGCGCGGGCACAGATCGTGGAGCAGGTGATACGGCCGAGGTTGGCCGCAGGCGAGATCGTCATCTCTGACCGGTACTTTGATTCGACGATCGCCTACCAGGGGTATGGTCATCAGCAGGACCTTGAACAAGTGCGTTCGCTTGTCAATTACGCCACCGGTGGATTGACACCCGACCTGACGATCCTGCTGGATGTGGATGTGGAGTTGGGACTGAAGCGCAAGACACAGGACGGCAAGGAATGGAACCGCCTGGACGCATATACGATCGAGTTCCATCAGCGGGTGCGCTCCGGCTACCTGGAAATGGCGAGGGCCGAGCCGCGACGATGGGCGGTGATCGACGCCGGGCAGGATTGGGAGCCGGTGCAGGACGCCATCCGGTCAACCATCCTGAATAAGCTTGCGGCAGCGCAGTCCAGTCAGCGCTGAAGGCGCGCCGCTCTAAATATGTGTGTTGATGGGGGCAATCAGACGCAAGTGATATACTCGAAGAGTCGTCAACAGGGTTAGGTGATGCTTCTGCGAGGTCGTCCTACGCCTGGATTTGCGGCCGCTCCCACGGAACGGCCCTAGGAGAAGAATGGAATCAAAGTTGTACGTCGGCAATCTGTCCTATTCGACCACAGAGGATGACCTGCGCACCCTGTTTGCCGAGGCGGGCACCGTAACATCCGTAGCCCTGATCAAGGATCGTGACAGCGGCCAGTCGAAAGGCTTTGCTTTCGTCGAGATGAGCACCCAGGTGGAAGCAGAGAAAGCCATCAGCATGTTCAACGGCCGCATGGTTGGCGAGCGCGACATCAAAGTCAGCCTGGCCCGACCGCGCGAGGACCGCGGCGGTGGAGGCGGCGGCGGATACGGCGGCGGTTACGGTAACCGCGGCGGCCGCCCGCGGAGCGGTGGCGGCGGCGGAAGGCGCTACTAATCCGCCACTAGGTGCAATCCAGAGACCCCCTGCTCGCAGCAGGGGGTCTCTTCATGTCGGGCGCGCCAGAGTGATTTTGCAGCGATCGAAGTCCCGTGTTGACGGGTTACAATCGCCCTGCCTTCCGTCATGGACCTACACCTGTTCTCAACTGCGGGCCCCGGTTTCGATATCGCCTGGGTGCTGGCGGCGAGCCGCGAAGTGCTGGGTGACAAGCACGAAGCCAGCGTGGCATTCCTGCCGCAAGCCTCCTTGAACGCCGCAAGGCTGCTCAAGGAAACGGAACGCGCATTCCGGGACCTGGCGCAGATCGTCCCCATCGATACCGAAACGATGCAGTTGCCCGATATCGAGGCCATCCTGCGTCGCGCCGCGCTGGTGTATATCCCCGGGGGCAACGCGTTCCTGCTCAATCACCGCCTGCATACCAGTGGCCTGATGCCGCACCTGCGCAAAATGATACAGAATGGCCTGCCCGTGGTGGCGGTGAGCGCCGGGACCGTGGCCTGCGGTCCCAACATCCTGACGTCGAATGATCTCAATATGGTGCCCACGCCCCATTTCAATGGCCTGGCTCTGACGCCCTTCAACTTCAATGTGCATTACGACGACAACGTCGGGCGCAATGAGTGGCTCTCGGACTATCGAATCTTCCACGATGATCCTGTGATCATGCTGACAGACGGCGCCTACGTGAGAGTCAAGGGCAAGACCGCGATGCTGGTGCAGGGCGAGGCATGGTGCTGGCGCGCCGGGCATGACAAGGAACGCCTTACCCCGGGTGAGCCCATCAAGCCGAACTGAGGTGGAATATGGCCGATAACCTGCCGGAGAGTATGCCCGAACTGCTTTCGCTGATCGAAACAGAGTGGAAGCACCTGTGGCGGATCGTGGATCAGCTGACGCCCGAACAGTTGGCGACACCCGATGCGGGCGGATGGTCACCCAAGGACAACCTCGCGCACCTGTCCGAGTGGATGAAGGCGCTCATGGGATACCACATGGATAGGCGGCCGGCCCACGAGGTGATGGACCTGCCCATCGAGATCACGAAAGACTGGGACATGGACGTGATCAATCCGGCCCTCTTTGCACGCAACCGCGATCGCAGTGCGGAGGACGTGCTGGCGGAGTTGAAGAATGTCTATGCGGGGCTAACGCTGAAATTGCGTTCGATGCCGTTCGAGGAGCTCATGAAGCCGCGGCACGCCGACGATCCCGAACGACAACCAGTATTGGTGTGGGTGCTGGGGGATACGGCGGATCACTTCGCCGAGCACCGCCAAACGATCGAAAAGCTGTTATAGGTCGTCGTCCAGGGAATCCGCACCACCGGAATCCGAGCCCAGGTCGGGCAGGGCAGACTCGATTTCCTCCGGCGATTGCCCGGCTTCCAGGCGATCCACCATATCATCGAACTCGGGCGGAAGATCTTCCCCCATCTCGTTGCCCATCTTCTTCATCATCCGGCCCAGTGCCCGCGGGTCGTCCTGCATACCTTCCAGCGCGGATTCGTCCGCGAGGCTATCCATGCGGCTTTCCTCGGACCTGGCAATGCGCACCTTGGTCATGCGGCGGCGGACATTTGTGTCGCCGCAGTGTGCGCAGGTGACCTTGCGCTTGCCATATTCGTCGAAGGTCAGGAAGATATCGAAGCGCTGGCCGCAGTTCATGCAGACAAAATCGTACGTAGGCATGCTGTGATTCTACCCAACCTGGTCTGAAGCTGTGTAGGGTGCGTGCCAGAGAGGATGCCGAGGATCGGTCGGGTACAATACGCCCATGCCGGCAGATCCAGACTTCTATCGCAACACACACCAGCCACTGTTGATCGTGATCTCCGGTCCATCCGGGGCAGGCAAAGACTCTGTGATGCAGCGCATGCAGGAGCGCGGGCTGAAGTTCCACTTCGTCACCACCGCCACCACCAGGACGCGCCGGCCGAACGAGGTGCACGGCAAGGACTACTGGTTCATCACACATGAGGAATTCGCCCGCATGATCGACGCCGACGAATTCATGGAACATGCGCTGGTGTACGGAGATTACAAGGGGGTGCCGAAAGAGCAGGTGCGGAAAGCGCTGAAAAGCGGGCAGGATGCGGTGATGCGCCTGGATGTGCAGGGGGCGGAAACGGTGCGCAAGCTGGTGCCGGAAGCCCTGTTGATCTTCATCACGACCGACAGCGAAGAGGACCTCATCAGCCGGTTGCAGGAGCGCAGCACGGAGACGCCCGAAGCGCTGGCGATCCGCATCGCGACGACGCGCCAGGAGCTCAAGCGGGTGGAAGCATTCGACTACATCATCGTCAACCACGAAGACCAGCTCGACCACACCGTGGACGTCATCCGGGCCATCATCGAAGCTGAACACCACCGGGTGAAGCCGCGGCAGGTGAACCTTTGAGCGAGAACGCCACACTGGGGCAGACAGCCGAGCCCGTTGGGACGCCGGTGCGAGTATCACTGCCGGCGTCTGTGCCGTATGTGACCTACTCGATCATCGGGCTGACCGTGCTGGTGTATTTGTTGCAGCTGGCGAGCGTTGCGCTCTATCCCAATGTCGCGGGGCCGGCGTGCGCCAGATCTGTGGCTGGCGGTGACTTGCTGGAGTTGTTTGGGGCGCGCATCAACGCCTGCATCCGGGCCGGCGAGCTGTGGCGCTTCCTGACGCCGGTGCTGCTGCATGGATCGATGCCTCACATCCTCTTTAATATGTACGCCTTGTGGGCGTTCGGCGCGGGATTGGAACGACACTTCGGGCACGGACGGTTCCTCACCTTGTACGTCCTCGGCGGTTTCACGGGAAACGTGCTCTCATTCGTTCTTTCGGACGGGTATTCGGTGGGCGCGTCCACGGCGATATTCGGTCTGGTGGCAGCCGAAGGGATGTTCCTGTACCAGAATCGCGGTCTGTTTGGCAGGCAATTCGGCAGAGCCATCGGCAACGTCGTGTTTGTTGTGGCAGTGAATCTTGTCCTGGGGCTTTCCCCGGGGATCGACAACTGGGGGCACGTCGGCGGTTTGCTGGGGGGCCTGGTGTTTACCTGGTTTGCAGGGCCGACGTGGGAATTGCAGCAAACCGGCGCGGGGCTTGGCGGCAATCCGGCGCTCGTGCTGGTTGACAGGCGGGAACCCCGCGAGGTGGTCATAGGCGCCGCAACGGTGCTGTTGATCTTCGGCGCCCTGGCGGTGTGGGGGCTGCTCTTGCGTTGAGGCTGCACCGGCTGCGTGCCGGGCGAGCGAAGGGCAGGT
Organism: Anaerolineales bacterium; assembly: GCA_036524055.1. GTDB lineage: Bacteria > Chloroflexota > Anaerolineae > Anaerolineales > Villigracilaceae > Fen-1038. The sequence goes on from DATDCZ010000068.1 coordinate 10,008, forward strand.
CAAGGGCTTGGAAAAAAAGAGCTCCGGTACATGACCGGAGCTCTTTTGATTATCGTGGTTGCTAACTTACGTGAGCCAGCCGGGGATCGAGGGCGTCCCGCAGGCCGTCACCGATGAGGTTGAATGAAAGCACGGTGACCATGATCATGAATCCAGGGAAGAATACCAGGTGCGGCGCGGTAAAGACCTGGTTGCGCTCTGCGCCCAACATGGCGCCCCATTCGGGCGTTGGCGGCTGGGCGCCCAGTCCGAGGAACGAGAGGGCGGCCGCATCCAGGATGGCGGTGGCGATGCCGAGCGTTCCCTGCACGATGAGCGGGGTCAGGGCGTTCGGCAATATGCGCTTGAAAAGTATCTGCAGGTTGGATCCGCCCAGGGCGCGCGTGGCCGAAACATAGTCCATCTCGCGCAGCGAGAGGACAGAGGCGCGCATGACGCGCGCGTAGGCCGGGATGGACACGATGCCGATGGCCAGCAGGGCGTTGATCAGGCCCGGGCCCAGGACCGTCACGATGGCAATCGCCAGCAGCAGCGATGGAAATGCCAGCAGCACGTCCATGACTCGCATGATGACGTTGTCGATCCAGCCGCCGAAGTAGCCGCCCAGGGCTCCGAGTATCGTTCCAATAACGATGGCGAAGGACACCGTGGAAAGGCCCACGAGCAGACTGAGCCTGGCGCCGTAGAGCACGCGGCTGAACTCATCGCGTATGTTTCCATCTGTGCCAAGGATGTGCTCAGGCTGGTCGGCAGGGCAACCCAGTGCATGGATGCACGGAGGTGTGCGCTTGCCCAGGGCCTGCGGGGGGTTCACGTCCAGCATCGAAAGCGTTGGGCTGTACGGCGCGACCCACTGGGCCGTGAGCGCGATGAAGACCAGGATTCCGAGGAGCACCATGCCCAGGATCGCCGATTTGCGTTTGAGCAGGCGGCGTGCGGCCACCTGCCACAGGCTGACTGACTGGGGCGCAAGCCCTTCGATGTCCAATGCGGTGGGGGCCAGGGCAGTGCTCACAATGAGGTCCTAATCCAGACGGATGCGCGGATCGAGGTAGGCGTATGAAATATCCACGATCAGGTTGAGTATCACAAAGAATATGGCAATGACGACCGTGAAGCCTTGAACGATGCCGTAGTCACGGGCGGTGATGGCTTCGTACAGAATGCGGCCCACTCCGGAGAGATTAAAGACGGTCTCGGTCAATACTGCGCCACCCAGCAGACCGCCAAGGGACAGACCGATCACGGTGACCAAAGGCAGGAGCGCATTGCGGAAGGCGTGTTTCATGACCACCGCGAAACGCTGCAACCCCTTGGCGCGGGCCGTGCGGATGTAATCCTGGCCCAGGACTTCCAGCATGGCGGAGCGCGACATGCGGGCGATCAGCGCCATGGGAATGGTGCTGAGAGCGAAGGCCGGCAGAATGAGATGTTTCACCGCGTCACCCAGCACCGGCCAATTGCCGGAGAGGATGGCGTTGAGGATGTTCAGGCGACCGATGAAATCAGCCAGGCCGTAGAAGAATCCCCCCTCGTGCAGCTGCAGGCCCCAGATCTCCCAAAACGGGACTGTGATCAATCCGGGGGATAGCCGTCCGGAGGGCGGCAGCGCGAGCGGCGTGTCCTTCAGCGCCAGGGCAAAAACGTAGGCCAGCATCAGGCCAAGCCAGAATACAGGCATCGAAATCCCAGTGTTGGCCCACAACATAGTGAACACGTCCAGCCAGCTATTGTGGCGCACTGCCGAGATCACGCCGAGCGGGATTCCCACAATAATGCTGATGATCAGCGCCGCGAAGCTGAGTTCGATCGTGATGGGCAGGCGCTCGACCATCAGGTCGGTCACGGGCTTGGAGAATCGGAAAGACCGCCCGAAATCCCCGTGGACGACCTCATTTACATAGACGGCGAATTGGGTCGGGATGGGTTTGTCGAGCCCGTGACGCTTGATGAATTCATCGCAGACCACTTTCGTGGCCTTTTCCCCCAGGATGGCGTGACAGGGATCGCCGGGGATCAATCGACCCAGGGCGAACGTGGCGAATAGTACACCGAACAGCACCGGCAAGCTTAGCAGGACACGGCGGATGATGTAGGTTGTCACGGTGGAGCCGATTGTAAATGAAATCCCCCGGCAGGGCAAACCTGCCGGGGGATCCGAGAACTATTCGAGCCGTAGCTTACTTCGGGGCGTTCAGGAACGAACCAAACAGGCCGCTCCAGTAGGAGAACGCACCGGTGTTGCCCTTGTGCAGCGGATTGGCCGCATCCCACTGAAGAGCCAGTGAGGTGACCACATCGTTCGCGTCCAGGGTTGAGCCATCGTGGAACGTGACGCCCTGGCGCAGGTGGAACGTCCAGGTCATCAGGTCGTCACTGGCTTCGTAGGACTCGGCCAGGGACGGCTCTACCGCAGTGCCACCCACCTTGTATTGCAGGAGGGATTCGTTGATCTGCTCGCAGGCACGCAGCGACTCACCGTCGGTCTCATCGGCGCAGAATAGGGAAATGGGCTCGGCGTTCTGCATCCAGACGAACGTATCGGTGCCGTTGGACATGACGGAGAATTCCTCATTGCCCAGCGGGCTGGCGTGACCACCCGTCACCGAAGCCTTGGTCGCAACACCGGAACCACCGTGTGCAACCGGGATCATCGGGACGTGCTGCTTGATGGCGTTGTTAGCAGTCTCGTAGAACGGCTTGCGGGCCGCATCGTCTGCCAACTGTGCGCCCTTGTCCAGCGCCTCGGTGATATCGGGGAACTTGTCACCGAACTGCTTGGAAGCGCCGGCGCCAAAGTGGTAGCCGAGGAAGTTGGTCTGATCCGGATAGTCAGCACCCCAACCCAGGAGGTGGATGCCCTTAAGCTGGCCTGAGTCAGCAGCATCCAGGAAAGCGCCGGATTCCATCACCTCGATGTTGACGGTGATGTTCAAATTGTTCTTCAGCTGCGCCTGGATGTCCTGTGCGACCACGTTGGGATCGGGCAGATAGCCGCGGACGACATCGCGGTAGTTCAGAACGGTCTCAAAACCATCCGGGTAGCCGGCCTCGGCCAGGAGCGCCTTGGCGGCAGTCGCATCGAACTTGTACCACGGATCACCAACACAGCCATTCGGAATGGAGCAGGGGGTGAAGTAATCCGCGACGCTGGATCCCGGAGGATAGAACTGATCGACAATGCGCTGGCGGTCGATGCCCATGGCAATGGCCTGGCGCACCTTCTCGTTGGCCAGCGGATTCTTGGTGTTATCGAAGCCCTCGACCTGCGGGTTGTTGTTGAAGCCGATATAGAAGATGTTCATGCCCTCGCGAGGATACAGTTTGAGGGTCGGATCGGCTTCGATCTTGGCAAAGTCATCCGGGCCGGGGTTGTCGATGGCATCCACCGTGCCGGATTGCAGCTCGAGCAGGCGCTGCGCAGATTCCGTGCTCCAGCGGAACACGAGAGTCTTGGCCAGAGCCTTGTCGCCCCAGTAGTCGTCATTGCGCGTCATGACGATCTGGTTGCCGCGCTCCCAAGCCTCGAGCTTGAAGGGGCCGGTGCCGATGGGCTTCTCGAGGATGTCGCCGGTCGCGCCGGTCGACTGAAGGTACTCAGCCGGCTGAATGGCAAAAGCGCTGAAGGCGATCTTGGCTGGCATAGCCGGATCGGGCACGCAGAGTTGGAATTCGACGGTGAACTCGTCGATGGCCTTAATCGACTTGAACTCGCCGCCGTAATCGCAGTTCGGGGCCTCCACGGTCATGCCTTCATAGGCAGGCGCTGCCGGGGCTTCGGTGGCCGCTGGGGCCGCCTCGGTGGCTGCGGGCGCCGCGGTGGGTGCAGGACCGCAGGCTGCCAGGGCCATGCTGGCCACAGCGAACACCGCGATCATTAGGAACAGTCGGTTCTTCACAGGTTCTCCTCCTACACATTCTGGGAACGAGATACGAAGAGCACTTCGACGTTAGGAAAACGTTGAATTAGGTCCTTCTGGCGAGGCTTTCACCTCCTCTCGTTTGAGCATGGGAGTGATTCATTATACAGCAAAAGGAATCGTGATGCACGGGACAATCTCCCCTGCAGCGCACGGGGGAAGGTGGTCCCGTCAGAAGACCGGCATGGGCATGCCGTAGCCATTAAGGCGGACCGTGGACGGATCGGACGGCCACAGGCCCGGGATGGCCGTGCTGCAGGCCGGGCATGTTCCAGCCGCCGTAAGGTGATATTCGAGGATGACGTAGCCGGAGCGCTTGATCAGCAGTTTTCTACAATTCGGGCAGTGCGTGCCTTCATAGTCTTCCACCCGGCCCGGCAGGTTCCCCGCATAAACGTAGCGCAGCCCGGCCTCGCGCCCGATATCAGCGGCGCGCAGGAGCGTGCGTGCATCCGTGTCGTCGGGCTCGGTCATCTTGTAGTCCTTGTGGAAGGCGGTCACGTGCCAGGGGATGTCCGGAGACACACTGGCGATGAAGCGAGCCGCGTCCCACAGCTCCTCATTTGAATCATTGAAGCCGGGTATCGCCAGGGTAACCACTTCAACCCACAGGCCCATCTCCCTGGCCCGCTTGATCCCATCCAGGGTGTTTTGCAGCACCCCGCCGAGCTTGCGGTAGTTTCTCTCCTGCATGCACTTGAGATCCACCTTATAGGCGCTCAGGTAGGGGCGCAGGTATTCCATTACCTCGGGCGTGTTGTTGCCGTTCGAGACGTAGGCGCACATGAGGCCGGCTGCCTTGGCTTCCTTGAAGATGCCTACAGCCCACTCGCTCGTGATCAACGGCTCGTTGTACGAAGAGACCACCACCGAGGAATGGCTACGCCGCGCCAGCTCGACCATGCCCTGCGGGGTGACTTTGCGCACACTGCCGATGGCCACATCCGCAGCCGGATCTCGCATGGCCTGCGAGGTAACCCAGTTCTGGCAGTAACCGCAGTGAAAATCGCATCCCAGCATGCCGAACGTGAGCGCGTTGGAGCCAGGCAACACATGATTGAAGGGTTTCTTTTCGATCGGATCGGACTGCAGGGCCGCCACGTAGCCCCACGGCACGCGAAGCTCGCCGCCCTGGTTGAAGCGCGCCTGGCAAATGCCTCTGCGGCCTTCGCGTATCAGGCAGCG
>DATDCZ010000069.1:0-1950 GCA_036524055.1 Anaerolineales bacterium
CCGGCGAAGTAGGCGGTGGTGCGGTTGCGCAGGTCGCTGATGGCGGTGATGCCCTGGTTGATCCACTTCAGCATCGACTGCTTGCCGTCCGACTCGGGGAGTTTGCCGATCAGCGTGGTCAGCTCGGTGGCGCTCAATCCGCCCTGGGCCGTGAGGCCCGTCAGATCGAAGAATGCGTCCACCAGGGTTTCCACGGGTATGCGTTCGATCTTCTTGGCAACCGTCCCGGCGCCGAGCACGTTCCACCAGCGCGCGTAGCGGATGGGTCGCAGCGCCTTGATCTGCGGCAGCGACGTCAGATCGATGTACTTGTCGCCGGCGATCAGCTTGAGATACTTCTCGAGCGCCACACCGCGCGTCTCGAGCGATTCCAGCAGCATCTGGGTCACCATCGAGACGAGGGCACCCAGGATGTAGTAGATCAGGATCAACCCGATGGCGACCTCAAGCATCTGGGGCAACGACATGCCGGTCTCCTTCCTGCAATGAACGGCAGCCCGCGTGATGCGACAGGCAGGCTCCACCGTCGGACGGAATTCTATGACCGGCTCTGGCGGCGTACTGCAGGGTTTTGTTCCCAGCTCAAAGAAGAACCCCCTGGGCATTTTTGCCCAGGGGGATGGTCGTATTCGTGGGTTGTGGCGGCGGGGCCTAGACGGGCCGCTTGACCGGTTCGCGGCGTGCAGATGCCCGGCGTGCAGGCGCGCGCGTGAGCTCGTGCCGCACCAGCTCGCCCTTGACGAACACCGGTGGCTCGATGCGCAGCATTTCGGCCTGACGCTTGAGCCCGCTGCGGATGATCAGGTCCATGAAGCCCTGGTGGCCAATGGGATCGTTCAGCAGCGAGAAATCTGCCGAGCCGGGATCGGTGGGCGGATAGAAGATGCCGCAATTCGGGTTGATCTCCAGCATATAGAGCTCGCCATCCGGCCCCATGCGGAAATCGGTGCGGGCGTAGCCGCGGATGCCGAATTCCTTGAAGATGCGCGTGGAGTAATCGCGCAGGCGCTTATCGATGGAGGGAGTGTCGACCACCACGACGTTCATCTTGTCGTAGTCCACCCACTTCATGTTGTAATGCTTGAAGGTCTCGCCCTCGGGGAACACGAATTCCACCGGCTTGAACGTGAATGGGTGCTCGGGATTATCGGGGTTCTCGGCGACCAAGCAGGTGAACTCGCGGCCCTCGATGAACTCCTCGATCAAGGCGCGGCCCTCGGCCTTCATGGTGATCTGGGCCTGCGTCTTGAGGTCCTCCAGGTTGGTGACGCGCGATTCCTTGCGCAGACCGACGCTGGCAAATCCATGCGGGGGCTTGACCAGCATGGGGAAGCGCAACGTGCGCCCGGCGCGCTCGACGTCCGCCATCGACTTCACAAACGTCGAAGCGGGGGTGGGGACGCCCACGCGGGCGGCCACGCGCTTCATTTCGGCGCGCGTCGGGTCGAAGCAGTTGGATCCGGCGCCGGTATAGGCCGCGCCCAGTTTCTCCAATGCTTTGATCAGCTGCAGCGCCGAGACGGGTTCGTCCGGCGTGCCATCGCAAAGATTGACAAACACATCCACGCCATCGTCCATCAGACGGCGGATCTGGTCTTCAACCTTGGACTTCTGGATTACGTGCTGGCGCCACTTTCGTCCGATCAGGTGCGGACCTGGATCGTACGGCGGATCGGGCGGCTCCGGCATGGTTGTCAAAACACACAAGTACATTTTCACTCTCGTTTCCACGTGCAGCGATGAGGTTGATGGTCATGCATCTTTCATCAACACCATCACGATGATGTTTCTCTACATCATCATCATCCGCATATTACCCCCACAGGTGCAAATACACAAGGTTTTTGAGCCATATTTTGGCATCAGATTCGGTAATTTTAAGGTTCGTATAATCGACTAAATCGCGTTGAATCTTGAGATTCGCGTGACGCGCGCGATGATCGATGCGAT
>DATDCZ010000070.1:0-2694 GCA_036524055.1 Anaerolineales bacterium
CCCTGAAGATTTGCACACGCTGCCTCTCCGCGCCAGGCTGCGCGCCTACTGGTCTCTCATCAAGTCGCTGCAGACCGGCTTGCTTGTCCTGACGGGCGTCGCCGGCAATCTGAGCGCGCACGGGCATTTTCGCTGGCCGGATTTCGCCCAACTTCTGCCCAGTCTATTCCTGGCCATAAGCGGCTCCACCATCCTGAACATGTGGTGGGATCGGGACATCGACGCGCGGATGAAGCGCACACACATGCGCCCGGCACCCACGGGCATCGTGCCGCCGCGCGAAGTGCTTGCACTGGGAGGTATCACATCCGTGCTCGGCATCGGCTGGGCGCTGCTGTTGAGCCCAGTGTATGGGGCTGTTGTCCTTGCAGGCTGGTTCTTCGACGTGGTCGTGTACAGCATGTGGCTGAAGCGCCGGACATGCTGGTCCATCCTCTGGGGCGGCATCGCGGGGGCCATGCCGGTGCTGGCTGGCCGGGTGCTCGCAGTCAGCGGCTTCGATGCGATCGGGATCCTGCTCGCCGGGTCCGTTCTCTTCTGGATCCCCACCCACACCCTGACCTTCAGCTTGAAGTTTGAGGACGACTATCGCGCAGCAGGCGTGCCGACATTTCCATCCACATACGGCGTGCGCTTCACGCGGCTGACGATCGCCATCTCGAGCATACTGGCGGCGCTGGCGATGTGCGCCGCGGCTGTCTGGATCGGTGCAGCCGAGGGCATCGTGGCGCTCATCATTCTGCTTAGCGCGGTGCTACTCTTCCTGGCTGCAACTGTGGTCGTGCGTCCGTCGGACCGCACGAATCTCAGGCTCTACAAGTATGCCTCGATGTATATGCTGCTGACGATGCTGCTGCTCATTCCAACTATCGGATAGCGCCGGGGCCGAGAACATACTGTGGTATACTGATGTTTACAGTTAGTAACTGGATAACTGGTTCTGTGCGGTACCTGCGCCGCCTGCCCTGTTATGGGGCTGGCGGCCTTTCTTTTTTTCCCGGCACGGCCGGAGAAAGCAGTGTTGAAGAATGGACATAAGACTTTACGTGGGCAACCTGCCCAAAACGACTACCGAAGAGGAACTCAAGACCCTCTTCGCGCAGGCCGGCGCGGTCTCTGCGGTCGAAGTGATCAAGGAGCGCGGCAGCGGCGAGTCGAAGGGGTTTGCCTTCGTCACGATGACCGATCAGGCTGAGTCGGAAAAGGCTATCAGCATGTTCAACGCCTACAAGATCGGCGATCGCGAGCTCAAGGTGAACGTTGCCAAGCCGAGAACGCAGCCTGCCTGATCCGGACGCGAAAACACAGTGAGACGGGAAATTCGCCTCCTGCAGAGCTAACGCCGAATAACCGGTTCTGTGCGGCCCCATCGCCGCCGGCCAGTTGTGGTCGGCGGCGTTCTCATTTGAGGAGCCAGAAAGGACTGGACCTATGATCAATATCTCTTCCACCGTCGTCATCTACCGACCGGCGCGCCTGGTGTTCGATTTCATCAGCGCGGCGACGAACGACTTCGAGTGGCAATATGGGACGCTGGCCTCCGGGCCGCTCACCGGCGAGGCGCGTCGTGTGGGCGGCACCTTCCGGACCATCGGCCACCTGATGGGCCACCGCACCCAGGGCACCTTCGAAGTGACTGAGTGCGAGCCAAATCGGCGGTACGGCTTCAAGTCGCTGAGCGGGCCCCTGCATCTCAACACGCTCTTCACGCTGGATCTAGAAAGCGGCCGCACGCGCGTGAACGTAGCGACGCAGGCTTCGCCTGTGAACTCCATGGACACTAACGAGCGCGTGATGGAGAAGTTCATGCAGAAGCAATTGCGCGAGGACCTGGCGATGCTCAAGTCCATCCTGGAAGGCCGCGGGTTAGGGAGCCAAACGCCTGCATGACCGGTCGGGAACGACCCGACGCACCAGACTAGCACGCAGAAGAGGGCGACCATCAAGGTCGCCCTTTTCATTTTCGCCCACGAGGGGGGCGAGTTCAGAGCCGCGACGCGGCAGGCTGGCGGGGAAAAACGGGCCGGGGATGAAACTATGAGGGACAATGAAGTTCAAGGGTAGATCGGGGCGGGCCCGCGGAACAATGGGATTGCAGGAATGAAATGGGGGCATTGTTTCGAGGATCAAGGCGGAACAATGGACGGCAGGGCTGCCGCGCCTCCCTGCCAAATGGGTCGCGGTTCGGGAGCCGATCCCGCCCTCACCCCAACCCCTCTCCCAGTGGGAGAGGGGCAAGAATCGAAAAACTGCAGGCTTGGCCCTCATGCCCTACGGCATGAGGGCCAAGCCTGCAGTTTTTCGCTAACTCGCGCATGAGGCGCGTTAGCCCCGATGTAAAGGTTGTGCGGTCGCGGCCCGCGTCGGCGACACGGGGGCGCCCTCTTGCGGGAAGAACGCCCGACCATTCGCTCTTGGCAGGCTGCGGTAAGGCCGGATGGGACGCGCGGACTGGGGGGCGGGGTCAGAGGGCGGAGGCAGCAGTCGTGCGAAGGCTCTGATCCGGCAGGGCGCCCAGGAAGAAGGCGTTCTCCTCAGCGTGGAACGAGAGCAGGTCCGGCTCCGGCATCAGAAGGATGTCGAAGAAGGTGTATTTCTTGACGAGCTGATGCAACAGAAGCGCTTTGAAGTGCGTCAGGTCGGTGAGTGAATGGCGGCCGAGGGGATGACCGAATTTCTCGTAGACGAGCATTG
>DATDCZ010000071.1:0-2195 GCA_036524055.1 Anaerolineales bacterium
GCGGCTTGCGGCGGCGCACAGGCGGTCACGCAGCCCGCTCCGCAGCCAAGCCCCACCACGCAGCCCGCTCCTCAGCCGGCCGCCACTCAGCCCGCTCCACAGCCGAGCGCCACCACAGAGCCCGCCCCGCAACCGAGTGCCGCCACTCAATCAGAGGCCGCCGTGACGATCCAGGGATTCGCCTTCGGTCCCGACGTGCTCACCGTGAAGGTCGGAACCAAGGTGACCTGGACCAACAAGGACGGCACCACGCATACGGTCACCAGTGATAGCGGGGCCTGGAATACAGCCCGCCTCAGCCCGGGGGCGACGTTCGCCAGAGTATTCGATCAGGCCGGAAGCTTCGGTTACCACTGCTCGATCCACAGCACGATGACGGGGACGATCGTCGTCACGCCGTGATCCGGCCCGCGCCGGCGGGAGGAAGCGCAGGTATGCCGAACCGCCGCCATGGCAGCAACACCTGCGGTAATCGGAGGAGACATGCCTAGATATGCTCGAGTGACGCTCGAAGTCGGGCCGAAGGGCAAGAAGGCGGTGGCTGTGGCGCCTGATTGGCCGGGACTCGAGCGCGGGGCAAAGACAACGGAGGAGGCAGTCGAAAGGCTGCGTTCCTATATCGCGCGCTACTCGCACGTGGCGAAGCTTGCCGGAATGGACGCCGAGTTTTCCACCATCAAGAACTTCAAGGTGGTCGAGCAGTATCCGGGAACGGGCTCAACTGACTTTTGGGGCATCTCGTTCGCGTTTTCGAGCATCGACAAACAAGCCATGTCGGCCCGCGAACTTGAACGTGAGATTAAGCTGATGCAAGCCGCCTGGAAGTTGTTCGACGATGTGCGCAAGCGGGTGTCCGCCAAAATGCAGAAGGGACCGCGAGGCGGAGGGCGTGACCGGGACCATATCGTGCGTCATGTACTCTACAATGAGCACGATTGGGCGAAGATGGTCGGAGCCCTCACACCCGAAAATGCGCTGCTGACACCCAGGGGGCTCAAGGCGCATCGCGATGCCTACTGCCGCGCCATACGGGACTACCACACACAGGGCAAGATGGCCGGCAAGATCGCCAAATGGCCGATCCGGTTCTTGATTCGGCACACCGCCTTTCACACCCTCGATCACGCCTGGGAGATGGAAGACAAGGACCTCACTGCCAGGAAACGGTGAGGCCGCCCTCTTACTCGATGATCTGCCCGCTGCCTCTGATGGTGGGGAACGCACCCATGCTCGAATCCACGGCAATTGAAACCGTGTTCTCATCGAACGTATAGGTCACCGTGTATAGATCCGCATCGGCTTCCAGGCCGAAGTTCTGCTCTTCGATAAAGGTGTGCTCGTCCTTCCAGTAGCCCCGCCACGGCATCAGCGTTTGCCTTCCCGGCCCGACGTGGTTGATGTAGAACGCACCGTTCAAGCCGCCCGTGATCGCCAGCCTGTCGCCGCTGGGCCACAGAATGGAATTGCTGTACGTATCACCGCCGGGAAAATCAAACGTGATCTCGCTCGGCCAGCGCCCGCCGGGATTTCCCATGAAGCGGTATGTCTTGCCCGAGACCTGTTTTGCCATCTCAGGCAGCGACGCGGTCGGGCCCGTGATCTCCTGGATCTTCTTGATCTCCGCCCTCAGCCGCTCCTCAGCAGCCGGGTCCGGTGGCAGTGCATCGGCTGACTCGGCCGCCGGCAGCAGATAGGTCTTGACCAACTCGTGCGGGGCAGTGTAGTCGGCGTCGGACAAACCGCCCGTGAACACAACCAGCATGTCCTGCTTCGGCAGCACAAAGATGTATTGCCCGCCAAATCCGTGGGCAGAATATCCGCCCCAGGAGTCGATCCACCAGTAGTAGCCGTATCCGTCGTCTTCGGCCGCGTCCATCAGGCCCTTCGTTTGCATGTGCACTGTGGTCGACGTCCGCACCCATTCGGCCGGAACGATCTGCTCCCCGTTCCATTCGCCGTTATGCAGGTACAGATAGCCCAGGCGCGCCATGTCCTGCGGGCGCAGGCTCAAGCCGGTCCCGCCGAGAGTTATGGCTTGTGGATCGGACTCCCATGCAAAGTCCGTGATGCCCAGCGGCCCGAAAAGTCTGCGCCGGGCAAATTCCTTCAAGGTGAGTCCGCTCGTCCGCTGAATGACGGTTGACATCACGTGCGACAAGCCCGAATCATAGAAGAACGTTTCGCCTGGCTTGTCC
>DATDCZ010000072.1:0-32791 GCA_036524055.1 Anaerolineales bacterium
AATACATCTTGGCTGCCGGACCCCGCAGTGCACTGCCGGCAACGATAGGCGAGATGGCCGCCGTCTTATGTGGATCGATCGCCTGCATTACGCCTCGAATCGCGAGAATGGGCGCAACACTGACCCATGGATTGGAAGGGCAAACGATGATGGCATCGCTTTCACAGAGGGCTTCAATAACGCCGGGTGCGGGTCTTGCGGATTGCACGCCTCGGAACTCGAAATGCCTGACCTGGGGCGTACACCGTCGGCGCACGAAATACTCCTGGAACTCAAGCTCGCCTTCATCGGTGTGCACAATTGTGGACACCGGTTGATCCGTCATAGGCAAGACGCGGGGCAGCACGCCCCAGAACTTGCATAACGCCGCCATGACCTCGCTCAGGCTTTCACCGCGCTCCAATCGGCGCGTGCGCTCGAGGTGGGTCGCCAAGTCCAAGTCCCCAAGGCGAAACCAAGTTGGGCCTCCGATTTCCTCGAGGGCGTGCATTGCCTGCCAAGTATCGCCGGAACGCCCCCAACCGGTTTTGGCATTTGCCCGTCCCGAAAGCGTGTAGCACATGGTATCAAGATCGGGGCAGATGCGCAGTCCGAGATGCCGGAAATCGTCTGCCGTGTTGACTATGACCGTAAGGTTTTCGGGCGCGAGGATTTGGGCAAGCCCGTCCACGAGCTTTGAGCCCCCCACGCCTCCTGCAAGCGCCGTAATTCTCATGCGAAGATGGCCATCGCATTCAACGGTTTACGTGGACCCGGCTCTGGGCTTTCTGCGGCCCTTCCAATAAGGAAGAGTGCCTGAGGCTCCCAAGTCTGCGGAAGTCCTAGAGCGGTCCTGACCGCGACCGGTGCAAACAGTGGACTGCAATTCCACACGGCGCCGAGACCCTCGGCGTGCGCCGCCAACAAAAGCGTGAGGCCGGCGTTGGCTGCAGACTGCAGCGCCATCGTGCGTTCCGCTTCCGCGCGCCGAGCATCAGGGTAGACATCCATATCCGAAGAATCCATGCATAACACGATGGCCAGTGGTGCGGATTGGATCCGCATCCGGGACTTGTCTGTGAGAGCCTGGACATCCAAGTCGGGCATGCCGGCGTCGACTAGATCACGCCGGTATTCAACTGCCATTCCGTCAGCAAGAGCGGACTTGGTTGCCTCTGCCGACACCACTGCAAAGCGCCACGGTTGACGATTATGGGCGGACGGTGCATAGGTTGCTGTAGTCAAGATTCGTTCGACAACATCGTTGGGAATTCGCCCTTGCTGATGACGTCTCACCGACCGACGCGTTCTCAGAAAGTCATGCAAGTCCATGCATACCCTCAACCAATCGACACATGTTCAAGACGCAGCTTGTACGTGACGCGTGTCTGTCCCGTCACCGGCGTCCACGGCTTTCCTCGATACTTCATTGATAACGCATTGATATGATCGAGGGCCCCATCTTCTGTGTACTCAATGATGCGGCCCCGAACCTGCAAGTAGCGAAGCGGATCCTCGGGATCCGCCACAAGCAACGCGACCTCCGGCCGTGCGCGCATGTTGCGGTCCTTGACGCGGCCTTTCGCAGAATTGAACAGGATAGAATCACCCTCCGTGTTGAACCAGATGGGAGTCAGCTGGGGCGAGCCATCTGCCATGATGGTCGCAAGATAGGCATAAGCCCGTGTTTGGTCATCCATCAGGTCACGGTGCGTCGTCGGTATGCTAGTCGGGTACTGAGCCATTGGGTTTTCGCCTGCAGCGGAAAGGGGATTGCCTCGCCTCACGAAACCGGTCTCATATCTATCGGAATAGATCCTGCTCAGCAGGACGTATTAGTTCAGCCAGTGGCGCGTCACGAAGCGCATAGGGGAATCCGCGGGCGTGGACAATCGGTGTACCCTCGGCCGCCTGGCCCATTACGAGTGAGGCCGCGGCCGCCAGCTCATCCGCAGCGCCCACGATCGTAGATTGCAGGTGAAAGCCGAACAGATCGGTCCAGCCTCGCTGGTCGACCACGGGAGGCACCCCGCTAATGCCGATGCAGATTCCGACGGTGCCCAGGCGCCATGCGCGCCCATGAGAATCGATGATAGCGACGCCGAGTCGCCTGCCCGAGGCTGATTCAAGACGTTCGCGGATCAGCCGCGCAGACGCATCCGGGTCTTTAGGCAGGAGCAACACCAACTCCCCGGATGCACCATCCGGTTGGGCAACGTTTGAGTGATCGATGCCCGCGTTGGCGCAGATGAAACCGCGCCTGTGCTCAACGATGATCGTGCCCGGCGCCGCCCGAACCACACGGCGACTCTCCTGCAGTATGAGTTCGATGAGGCGTGGGTCTTTGCCAGTCTTACGGGCCAATCTTGCGGCTTCTGTTCCCGGTCGCACATCAGCGAGATTAACCATGCGACCTTCGGCTTTGCTGACGATCTTCTGTCCCAATACCAGGACGTCGCCGTCTTCCAGTCGTAATCCGTTGGGGACCAGTGCGGCAAGGATGAGCTCCGCGAGCTCGTCGCCTGCCGAAACCATGGGGATGCCCCTTAGGGGCGTAAGGGTGAGCGGCATCTACTGATGCTTCACGCCAGTGACCCGAATGCCGGCATTCCGCGATCCATAGGTTTTGTTAATATGAATCAGGACACTCGTCATGCCTTCGCTAACCGCCGAATTCTCAAGGGCGCCCGCGTCCCAACCCCGAAGGCCAGCAGCCGCGACCAGCTGTAACGTTTGGGTGCGCGCAGCCGGACTGGTGCCTGTGACAAGGACATCACAATCAATCGGCTCGTCCTGAAAGAAATGTTGGTGCGAGATCGTGTGAAAGGCCGCAGAAATCTCTGTCCCTTCCGTGAGTATCTCCCTTGCCTCCTGGGCGGCCGATCCAGCAGGAGGCAGGTGTACGGCCGCCGGACTGCCGGCGAAGAGCGGAACAGTTGCATCAATTAGGAGCTTCGCCTTCATCGCCGGCTTGATTGACAGCAGAACACTGTTGTGTGCATCGAAGGGCACCGTAAGCACAACGACTGCGGCCCGAGTCGCGGCTTCAAGGTTTCCGTCCCCGGTGATGTTGCACTCGCCACCGACAAGCTTGCGGATCTCGTTCGCGGAAACTGCGGCTTTTTCCAGTGATCGAGAGCCAATGATGACCTCGTACCCGGCCCGTGACCATCGGTACGCCAGACCCTTTCCTTCTTTACCCGTGCCCCCGATGATGGCAATCTTCGGAAGTGCCTGAGCGACGTTCATCTCCGCAGGTTCTCCTCATAGCGCTTCCAGACTCGCGGTGCTAGTTGGCGGGCGCGTGCGGCGATTGCGTCCTGGTCGAGTGTTGTCAATTCGCGATCCTTCATCAGGACCTTGCCGCCGCAAATGGTGCTTGTCACCATACCTGGCTCGAAGCCGAATATTACATGCCATGGCAGGTTTCCTGCAGTGAACGGCGTTGGCGCATGATAATCGACCAGCATGAGGTCTGCGACCGCTCCTTGCACTATCTCGCCGATTGGCGCGGTGGGGAAATAGGCGCCGGCAAGCCGGGCATTGTTGCCAATGGCCAGGTCATACACGACACCGCCGTCCATGCGCCTCGGATCGCGGCTCATGGCTTTATGCAAGAGATAGGCTGCCTTCCATTCTTCCCACATGGCATTCGAGAAACCGTCATTTCCAAGACAGACAGGGATTCCAGCGCGCAGCATGGACTCTACCGGCGCCGCGCCGACACCATTGTTCATGTTGGATCGAGGTTGATGAGCGACCCATGTGTGGCTCGAGCCCAAGATCGAGATCTCAGAGGCATCCACGTGTACACAGTGAGCGGCGATGGTCCGATCCCCAAGAATGCCGTGATTGTTCAACCGCTCGACCACGCGCAAGCCCGTCTTGTGTAGGCTGTCGTACTGATCCTGCTCATGTTCCGCAACGTGAATGTGGAAGCCGACTCCTTCCGGCACTGCCGCCCTTGAGGCCTGCAATGTGGCGCCTGAGAGGCTCAGGCTGGCATGCAAACCGAAACACCCGGCAAGATGGCTACTCGGCTGGGCCGTCAGGCGCTTGAGGAAGCGGACGTTCTCTCGTATCCCCGCGTCGGCGCCGTTGGAACCATTGCGGTCGGTCACCTCGTAGCACAGGACCGCCCGCAGGCCAGATTTCTCCACTGCATCTGCGATGACATCGAGTGATCCATCGACGAACGAAGACGATGCATGGTGGTCAAACAGCGTAGTGGTCCCGTGCCTGATGGCATCCGCAAGGCTTAGGAGAGCACTGATGCGAACGTCCTCCTCCGAAAGTGCCCCGTCGAGTGGCCACCACAGCCTCTCAAGTATTTCTGGAAAATCCTTTGGAGCTGGCGGCGGAATTGCCATGCCTCTGGCGAAGGCGCTATAAAAGTGCGTATGTGCACAGATTCCACCGGGAAGCAGAAGCTGACCCTGCGCGTCAAGCCTCCGCACCTTCGGATATTGCTGCTCAAGCTGCGCGGTGGGACCGATCTCGCGGATGTAACCTCCGGAAACCAAGACCGCGTGTCCCGCAAGGATCTGCGTTGAAGTGCCACCTGTAACGATGTCTGCGTCAGTTATGAGCATTAGTTCAGCCCGAATTTTGTAGGATCCGGCAGACTGATTCCCGAAGCGCCAATCTCCGCAATAACGAGGAACGCTGCCTCTCGCAACTCGTAGTCATCTCCGAGCATGGCGGAGTACAGCTGCTTGATGACGCCGTCATCCGGAAAGAGCCTAAGATACTCTACAGCGCCAAGGCGCTCGTCACTGTGGGGGCTTCTGAGTGCAGCCAACAGGACTTCAGTGGCTGGTGCACCCGCTGATATTCCGAGGCCCTGAGTGCCTGCAAATCTGATCAACCAGGGGCACTCCGATGGAGGGGTGAGTGGCCGAGGCGTGCGAGGGTCGAGGGATCGGCTACGGTTTTCGATCATCTCGCCGGCAGCATTGCGCACAATCCACTGGTCATCTTCGACACGCATTTTCTCCAGCAACTGGAGTGACCAGGGTTCCATTACTCTTCCGAGGCCATAGGCAACAGCCCGGCGGAGGGGGATATCCTGCATCGTTGCCCCATCCTTGAGCATCGCATGGCCCTCAATAGGCTCATTGGCGAGCGCCTCGGCGGCGGCCCTACGCAGCTCGTCCTCACCGCGGAGAAGCGCCTCCGCCACCGCCTCCAGAGCCTCTGTCGTTCCGATGGCGACCAGCGCCAGGCACGCTGCCCGTCGCGCCACGATATTGGCTGAAAGCAACAGCCCTTTAAGCGCCGGAATGGCCTTAACATCGCGGATCAAGCCAGAGCCGAGTGCCGCCAATTGAGCGACGTCCGGAGCCGGCGAACTGATCATTTGCCGGAAGACGAGCGCGACCGACTGATCCCCGGCGACCGCAAGCGCCACAAGCGCCTGCCCCCGGAGGGCAAGAGGCAGGCCGGCACGTTGCACCAGTTCCGTCAGTGAAGACAGCACGGGACCTCGCCAAGCCGCCGTGATGGGAGCATCTTTGAGCCAGCGCGCACAGGTGAGCAACGGACGCTGCGAGGGGAGTCGCGCCCAATTAAGCATCAGGCTGACCAGCGCTGACGCATCGCCGTGAGCCGAGAAGTAACGCATGGTGAGAAGTTTGCCGATCCAATCAGGCTGGTTGATCAGGGTATCGCCTGCCTTGTAGGTCCTCAGGCCGCGGCCGGCAAGATAACCTCCGAAGACTGGATGTACGAAGCGCATATGGTTGCCACCAACGGCCGAAAGGAGTCCGGTCGACGCAAGCCGACCCAACAAGCCGGCTGTTGTGGCCTCTCCAAGATGTCTGTGCGTGTCGGGTTCCTGCGCGGCCTGGATACCTTGTCCTGACGCTGTTGCCGCCGTCATGAGTTGACCCGGATCGGCCTTCAGCTCCTCCGGCAACTCAAACTCGCTGATCCAAGCGCGCGCCTTGCGCGGATCGAAAAGCGGTTGCGCTGTCAGCATGACCTGGACCGCAAGCGCCTCCAAAGCCTCTGGTGGCGTCCCGGCTGGTATGAGGCGACGAATATGGGCCGTGATCGCATCGAGGTTGCGTGATCCGAGCCCATCGCCTGCGCAGGCCGCCCAGGCTTGGAGCGTATGTTCAAGAGGGGTGGCGGTGCCGTGATCGCGCTGTAGCCATTTCGCGAGGATCATTGGATCAACACCGTACCGCCCGCTCGGCATCGTTCCATCTGCGGAAATCCGTCGGGACCAGACCTCGACCCAGCGCTTCAAGAAATCTGCCTGTCGCCGGGGGTTCCAGGGTGCGACTGCCAGCGGAAAAAACTCCAGACGGATTAGACCATCCAAGTGCTCGGGAGCACCGGTCACGACGAGGCGCAGGCGGGGAAACTCCTTGATCAAGTCCGCAATGTATTGACTCACGGACCGCTGGCCAGCCTCTGTAAGTTCATCAAAACCATCCAGGAGTAGCAGCGCCCGGCCCTCTCGGAAGGCCGCACGCACGAAGCGCTCAACCCGTCCAATGTCAAACACCGAGACTCCCAGGGCGGCAGAATCGATAATTCGCCCCAGGAGAGCTTTCCGGTCAACCAAAGGCAATTGAAGCTCCCCAACGTGCAACAAGAACGGAATCTGCTCGCGCAATTGGGCAAGTGATTCGCTGCGATTGGCAGCAAGAGAAGCAAGGTGAGCGAGTGTGATGGTCTTGCCGGCTCCGGGTTGTCCTATGACCACGATCCGCGCACCAGCTGCCAACGCTTGACCGAGGGGCATGGTCGGCGCTTCGTATGCCGCGGCTAGATCTGGCCAAGCAGGAAGATAGGGTACTGTGAGCGTGACGGCATCCTCGGAAGCAACTGGACCATCGGGCTCCACCCGGGCTGGCGGTGAGAGGAGGAGCGGCTCCTCAAGGATCTCATCCAGGGGAAAAAGCCGGGCTGCCAAGTGCATGCCCTGAGCCCGTCGGAAGATCAACCGCCTGTAGGAAATCTCGACTTCGCTCACCGACCGATCGCCAGCATTACTGCGGTTTGTGGTCAGCCCGTCGGCGACCTGGCGGCCAAGTGGCCGTCCGCGCGAAATCATCCACCAAAGAATGGTCGCAATGGCGAGGCCGACCAGCAGAGACGTTAGATCTACGGACACGAAGAAGCTCTCGGACTAGAGGACCCGCTATCCGCCATATAGGATTCGGCCGCAGGAAGGACAGTGCACGATCTCCATGGCGTGCCGTGCGCTCTGCTGCAAGGCTGGGGTCAGGATGGTCCCACACGCCCCGCAGGCGTTTTCGTTGATCTCTATCACCGCCACCCCGCGCCTTGACCGTCGCAATCCCTGATATTCTTCCACGGCACGTTCTGCGATGGGGCTGATGGCGGCTGCACGCTCTGCCTGCGTGTCTGCAAGTTGCCGAGCCAACTCGGATTCCCGGAGGGCCAGACGACTGTGTTCGCCGCCCGATGCGACAAGTGCGTGCTCAAGCGCGGTCCGAGCGTTCTGGTATCCAGTCTCGGCCGATTCCAGTTCGATCATCCTTTGGAGCTCGGCCTCCTCAAGCGTGGCGAGGTGCCTCTTCAAAGAAAGGACGTCTGCCTGAAGATCTTCAAGCTCCTTGGGATTCTGCACGCGGCCACCATAGAGGGAAGCCTCTGCCTGCTCGAGCTTGATCCGCTGCGACTTTGCCAGACGTTCTGCTTCCCCCCGGGCGTCTTCCACCTGCAGCAATGCCGCTTCTGCGGCGCTCACATCAGATCTCCGCGCCGCCACTGCCTGATCATTCTCCAGTTCCGCCCTTATTTCGGCAAGCTGGGCTTCAAGCTGATCGATTCGGCTGTCGACCTTTTGCAGCCTCAGAAGCCCGAGGGCGGCACTCATACTGCCATTATATACGAATACATCATCACGTCTCAATTCGGCGAACGATTTGCCGAATTGTGGAGTCCTATGGGTGACGAAACCAGTTACTGCGCCGTGTTGTAGTAGTTGTATACCGCCTGGGTAATGCTCGCGAAGAGTTGATTGGCCGTGTCGAAGACAACCTGCACCGGATGATGAGCATAGATCGCCAGGACAAAATCACCGCCCGGAGTGTATACGATTCCTGCGTCACTGAAATTCCGCACCACGCCGTCCGTGTCCGGAACCCAACCGTGTTTGTGTGCGACTCGCGTTCCCTCAGGTACGCCGGCTTCAAGTAGGACGCCGATCTTATCGGCCACCAGGTACTCAATGATCCTCTGGCATACATCCTGAGCCATCTTCTCCGGGTACGCGGCAACGAGCGCCCCCCCGCCTGTCTGGGCGCATTGATACACGTCCTCGAGGAGTGTGCCCATCTCGGAAGGCGTAGTCTGATTATAGATATCCGGGTCGGTGAACACGTCAGTCCGTTGATTGGCGGGGGTAGTGAACCTCTGGAGAAGGGGTGCTCCCGCATAGAAGAAGCCGGCCATAAATGTGTTGACAAAGCCGAGTTTCTTCAACTGCTCTGTCACCACCAAAGGCCCCGTGTCGGGATTGAGCTCTGCCATGACGCTGTCGGAGGCAACGTTGTCGGACTTGTGGATCATATTGAGGATCTTCTGGTTGACGTCCTCAGGCACCGGATCTTTCCCATGCTGAATGAAGTACGACACGAGAATGGGGATTTTGATGGTGCTGGACGCGGTGAACGCCACGTCGGGGTCAACTGAGACCTCATGGCCGGCATCGAGGGCGAAATGCACCTCCTGACCGTTTTGCAGGTCAAGCATGTAAACGCCAATGGTCCCGTCAAAGCCGGATTGAACCACCAGCTGCTTCAACAGAATGTCAAGGTTGGCAAGTGACGGACGTGCGGCGACAGAGTTTTCGGTCGACGGCAGGTTCACGCTGCGGCGGGAGGGCGAACGCAACGAATCCTCAATCAGGGCCACGGATGCATCGATGTCCAGTGCCCGGCCCGGCTTTCCTGGAGCGAATGTCGTCGTTCCCGGAACAGGCTGCGCGGCCGTGGGAGGTTCATCGTATCTGGCAGCGACATCGCCCACAAGATAAGCCCGTAGGCGCTCTTCGACTATTGTCGCCCGCAGAGG
Source organism: Anaerolineales bacterium (assembly GCA_036524055.1). GTDB lineage: Bacteria > Chloroflexota > Anaerolineae > Anaerolineales > Villigracilaceae > Fen-1038. The sequence continues at coordinate 9,034 of DATDCZ010000072.1, forward strand.
CACGGAAGAGGCCGTGGGATTTCGATTCCAAAGGAAGTCCCAGAAGCCACCCCAGAAAGGCCCACCAGTTCGGCTCAAGTCCGCAGCGGCAAGCATCGAATCCATTTCGAGCTCGAACCCAAGAGTGCTTGGCTCGACGTGAATAATCCCATCGCCGTAGCGAAGTTCGATGGGAGAGGTGTAGATCTGCAGCACGCGCTGCGAGGCGGCTTGAGGATCCAGCCCACCAACGGGCACCCCCGCAATGGTCATCCCAGCGGGATAGTTGTTGCGCTGTCGACTGTAGCTAATGAGCGACGAAATCGTCAAGAAGGTGGCAATGATCAGCAGGAATATTGCCGAGCCTCGCAATAAGATGCTCGCATTGCGATTTTTCAAGAATGCCTCCAAGAAGTGACTTTCGTCGCAAAAAAGTATAACACAGCGGTCATTGACACCTGTGCTAGAATTCTCTCAACCGATTGTGAGAAGGGGAACTTATGCTTCGATCATTCTTCATCTATCTTTCTAAAGCGGTCTGGGCGCAGCGGCTGGTGATGGGTTGGGGATTTGCGTGGAAGGCTGCATCCCGTTTCGTTGCCGGCACGCGCATCGAAGACGCCGTGCGCGTTATTCGGGAGCTCAATGCGCGGGGAATCAATGTCACGCTGGACCATCTTGGAGAGCACACGAGCACTCCCGAAGAGGCATCGGACGCTACCGTTGCAATTATCAAGACGCTTGGCGCCATCAAGAAATCGGGACTGTGCGCCAATGTCTCCATCAAGCTTACGCAGATCGGATTAGGTCTTGATGAGCGTGTGTGCCGCCAGAATCTGGAACGTGTCCTTGCCAAAGCAAAGGAATACGGCAACTTTGTCCGGATCGATATGGAAGACACCCCGTATACCGACCAGACCATCGGACTCTGCGAACAAATGCGGACCAAGGGCTTCAAGAACGTGGGGATCGCCCTTCAGTCATATCTGTACCGCACCGAGGCCGACGCGCGCAGGCTGCTTGCGACCAAGACGCCGATTCGACTGGTGAAGGGTGCATATCAAGAGCCGGCAGACAAGGCGTTTCCTCGCAAGGCCGACGTGGATGCGAACTTTGACCTAGTGACCAAGCACATGCTGGATACGTCGCTCAACGCAAGGTCCACCAAGTCGAGCGTGGACGGCTGTTTTCCCCCCATACCCGCCATCGGCACGCATGACGACAAGAGGATTGATTTCGCCCTTCAGTACGCCAAGAAGATAGGCCTTCCGAAAGCCTCCTTTGAATTCCAAATGCTCTACGGCATTCGGCGTGATCTGCAGGAGAAGCTCCGCCAGGACGGCTATCAAGTGCGCGTCTATGTTCCATTCGGAACTCACTGGTATCCCTACTACATGCGTCGCCTGGCAGAGCGCCCCGCCAACGTCTGGTTCTTTGTCTCCAATTTCCTGCGAAAGTAGACGCATCGGTTCTCGTTCGGGGAAGTGTGGTAAAACGGGCGCATGGAATCCGCGCCCTTGGCCCTTGTTACCGGTGGCGCTCACCGGTTGGGGAAGTCTTTTGCCATGGCGCTGGGCCGAGCCGGATATGCGGTTTGCGTCCACTATCTGACTTCCGCGACTGGTGCGCAAAGGACGTTGCAGGAGTTGCACGCCATTGGCGTTCCAGCATTTCTTGTCCGCGCCGATCTGAGAGACCCTCTGGAGATCCAAGCGATGTTTGGGGTCATCGACAGCATCCCGCATCGCCTGCGCGTGCTCGTAAATTCTGCAGGCACTCTGAGCGGGGAGAGGGTAGAGACGCTTACGGTCGAGCAATGGGACACCGAGCTTGATGTCAATCTGCGAGCCCCCTTTCTATGTGCGCAGCAAGCGGCCGAACGAATGCAACAGGGTGGATTGATCGTGAATGTCACGGATGTTGGCGCGCGCATGTCATGGAGCCGCTTCCCTGCATACGCGGTTAGCAAAGCGGGCTTGGAAGCCCTTACCCGCGTGTTGGCGCGGGCCTATGCTCCGAAGATTCGGGCAAATGCGATTGCCCCGGGCCTCGTACTTCGTTCCTCCGAAACATCCGAGGCCGCCTGGCACCAACTGCTCAAACGCCTTCCCCTTAGGCGCGCGGCAACCGTGGATGAAGTCGCGGCGGCGCTTGAATTCCTTCTGGCCAACGAGTACGTCACGGGGCAAACCCTTGCTGTTGACGGGGGATACTCACTCCTTGGCTAGACTACTGTCTCAATGCGGTGCAAGGCGCGATTTCCTCGCGGCCTTCATATTGCTGGGAGCATGTGCGCTCTTCGCGGCGTTCTTTCTTGACTTCAATAGACCGCCTTTTGAGGATGCGGCCATGTTGATGCGGTATGCTGAGAACCTGGCGCATGGTCATGGAATCGTTTGGAACGTCGGGGAGGCTCCCGTGGATGGAGCCACCGATTTCCTCTTCATGACGAGCGTCAGCGCCCTCATAAGCGCGGGTCTGACGACAGGCCGATCCGTGCGCGTGCTGGGATTGGCCGCACATGCCATCACAGTGCTCTTGGTCTATGCGGCAAATCGCAGAATCTGGCAGGCGAGCGTGCTTGTCTCGCTGATTACAGCACTCTATATCGCGGTCGGACCGGGTCTTTGGTACGTTGCGGCGTATTTTGGAACTCCTGCGTTCGCGCTCACTGCAGCAATCAGCTGGTGGTTCGCGCTCCGCCTCATGCAGAGGCCAAACCCGAAGGATCTGGACACCTGGGGATTCGCAGTCTTTGGACTGGTTGCAGGGCTCATGCGTCCTGAAGGCGTACTCCTCGCATTTTACATGCTACTGGCCGTGGTTCTTGCGCGTGGCTGGAGGGACTGCCGCCGAATTACGGTTCAATTCGGCCTGGTCATGTTCATCTTCGGGGGTCTCTATTTTGCCTGGCACTGGAATTATTTCGGCCATCCCTTGCCCAATCCCTATTATAGAAAAGGCGCCGGTATCCTGCACTGGGACTCCCTCTGGGAATCTTTCAGGTATTTGCTGCACTTCGCCGGTCCATTTGCCGTAGCCTTTGTCCTAGCGCTGCGTTCCGGCAAGACGCTTCGGCAGGCGTACATCATTGTTCTGCCGATGCTGCTCTTTGCGGCAAGCTTCGCTTTGGTGTCGAACGCGACGAATTTTTTCGGGAGATTCCAGTACGCCTTGGAGCCGATGGTCCTCATGAGCTACTATCCGCTCGTCATGAATCTTCCGTCGGAATTGCACCTCGGTCCCGTCTTTGCACGCCCAGGGTTGTCATCAAGGAGCCTCTTCCTCATAGCCCTAGTTTCGGTCCTAGTCTCGCTTGGAGATGGCGCCACCCAGGTTTGCGTGCGCGGATCACGACCTTTTGACTGCGGGAACTTCTACGAGGCGGACGGACGGTACGATGTGGCTAAGAAACTGGCTTCCTACCGCGATCGAGGCTATGTTATCGCCACGAGCGAGGCGGGTTTGCTGCCGCTGTACTCCGGCTGGAGAGCGGTGGATACGTGGGGGCTAAACGACGCATGGATCGCTCAAAATGGGGAGATAACGGCCAAATACCTAGATTCCTATCGCCCAGCCGTCATCGTCTTTCATGCCTATTTTTCGCCACTGGTTCCGGCAGGCACATCGGACAACGATATGCAGAACTCGTGGCATCGCATGACTCTCACACTGCAAAATTACGCCGAGACCAATGACTACATCCTGGCTGCAGCGTTTGGCGATACCCCGACGGAATCTCACTACTATTATGTGCGTCGCGACCTGGCCGAGAGCGAGTCGATCGTGCGGGCTATTGCAGGAACGAGACCATACTACTGGAACGCAAGTGGCCGAAAGGCTTTCAACTACGCTACACTGAAGCCATAGGCGCCCGCATGGATGAATCTGCGGCACTGAGCCAGAAGCTTTATTCAGAAGGTCAGAAGCTATCGCGTTTTCTGGAGGGCCTTCCGGAACGTGATTGGAACAGGGTGGTCTATACCGATGGCGCTACATGGACGGTGCGCAGCATACTTGCGCATTTGGTCTCCGCAGAGCGGGAGTTCCTGAGGCTTTTTGACGAGGTGCGGCGCGGGGGAACTGGCACTCCCGAGGGCTTCTCTATCGACCAGTACAATGCCGATCAACAGGAGTCGAGCAAGGACCTGGCTCCCGCGGACCTGCTCAGGGAATTTAACGCCGTTCGCTCGCAAATGGCCGCCCTTGTCGCCAGTCTGAGCGCTGAAGAACTTGTCACGCGCGGAAGGCACCCGCACCTGGGTATCGCGACGCTTCACGAAATGGTAAAGCTGGTGTATATACATAATCAAACGCACTATCGCGACGCCCGCCGCGCCTTGACGTCAAAGTAGCAGATCGCATGCATGTACAAGCTGCGCTTGCCCGACTTCTGCGCCCCCTCGATCTGACTTTCGGGGCAATCACCTATCTCCTCGGGACTGGGGTGGCCCGGTATCTGGGGGCGAGTCTCGATGCAAACGTCATCGGTTTCGGCCTGCTCATCGTGGAGCTGGCCGTGCTGAGCTTGGACATGCTTGCCGGCGCTTTCGCGACGCGAACCGAATCTTACCCAGAGCATTCGACGCTCGAGGAGCGCGAGACGCTTCGGAGGGCCGCGCTGAATATATCCGTGGCCGCGGTCGCCTCCGTCGGTCTGGCTGGTTTCGCTATCAACTCGTCTCGGGGACTCTCCGCGCCTGCCCTCATATATATTGGATCTCTGGTCCTCTTGGCTGTGCTGCATTCGGTGCCCCCAACGCGGCTTGTCGACAGGGGCTACGGCGAACTCCTGGTGGCTGTGCAGGTCGCCTATCTTGCGCCCTCGCTGGGCTTCACGCTTCAGTCTTCGATTCCGCATGTGCTGCTGACCATTTGCTCGGTGGCGCTGAGTGTGCTTCTTATCGCATGCCTAGTAGCTATTGATTTTTCCACCTTCGCAGCTGATGTCAAGCATGGGCGTTCGACGATCCTGACCCGCCTGGGTTGGGAGAAATCTCTCATTCTGCATCACATGTTGATAGTAGCGGCGTATGTGTTCATCGCGAGTGCAGTACCGCTGGGTTTTTCTATTGGTCTTATGGCTCCTGCTTTCCTTGCAGCTCCATTCGCAGCACTGCAGGTCTTCCTCTTACAGCGCCTTGCAGCGGGCGCCAAACCGCTGTGGAGGTTGTTGACCGCGAACGCCATGGCCGTGTTTGGGTTGACCGCCTACTTCCTTACGCTGAGCTTCTGGCTGAGATAGATGTCAGAATTCCTGCGGCTACGCAGCCCGGAAAACGCGCGGGCATTGCTCCTCTCGCACATGGTCTTGCCGGATCAAGAGACCGAGAGCGTTCCTTCTGGACAAGCTCTCGGTCGAATCACCGCCGAGGACATCATGGCTCCTCACGGGCTTCCGGAATTCGCTCGCTCGACGGTAGATGGCTACGCTGTAAGGGCGCGCGATACGTACGGGGCCTCGCCGTCTCTGCCGGTTTACCTGAGGCTCCGTGGCGAAGTACCCATGGGAGTGCTGGCGACGGTCGAGGCGAGGGCGAGCGAATGCCTACTCATCCACACTGGAGGCATGCTGCCCCCGGGCGCGGATGCTGTGGTGATGCTGGAGAACACCCAGGCCGCGTCCGTGGACCACGAGAGCGGATCTGACGAAAGCGAAAGCGAAATCGAAATCCACAGAGCCGCGGCATCAGGTGAAAATGTAATCGGCGTCGGCGAGGATGTGAAGCCTGGACAGGTGGTCCTGGGCGCTGGTTCTCGGCTTCGGCCACAGGAAATTGGCGGCCTCATGGCGCTGGGATTGACTACGGTGCTTGTAAAACGAAAGCCAAGGATTGCGGTGATCTCCACGGGCGATGAAATCGTTGATCCGCAGACGCAACCCGCACCGGGGCAAGTGCGCGATGTCAACTCTTCGTCGCTGGCAGCGCTAGTGGCGGATGCCGGCGGAGAACCGGTGCTTCTCGGTGTAGTGCCAGACAGACCGGATGAACTTGCGTCAGCGGCGCGCACGGCCCTTAGCACGTCCGACTTGGTCATCATCAGTGCTGGTTCCTCGGCCAGCGCGCGCGATCTGACCGCCTCCACCATTAATGCCCTGGGCGAGCCGGGCGTCATCGTTCATGGAGTCAACATCCGACCGGGCAAACCAACAATTCTCGGAATTTGTGGTGGGAAAGTGGTGATCGGACTCCCCGGAAATCCAGTGAGCGCGCTCGTTGTGGCTAGGCTCTTTGTGGTTCCGGCAATACTGAAATGGCTGGGATTGGGCGAGGGACGTCCGCAACCCTCCATACGTGCCAAGCTGTCCGTAAACGTGGCCTCCCAAACGGGCCGCGAGGATTGGTGGCCCATGCGGCTGCACCGGGCCCCTTCGGGAATGGAGCCCGAATGGGTGGCCGAGCCCATTTTCAGTCGCTCCAACCTAATCTTCGGCCTGGTCGCAGCCCAGGGGCTCATGTGCGTCGCGGCGGAGAAGAATGGAATGACCGCAGGTGAGATTGTCACGGTTGAACTATTCTGAAGTTGTCGAGTCGGACGGCACGCGGGAGGCTTTGAGTGGTGAGCCGTCCTAATCCGATCTACCTCGCGGATATTTCGCGCTTCGAGGCTGAATCCCGCCTGCAGAAAGCGCTCGAAGCTGTTGATCTCTGGCACGCGCTGGGTGAAGAGGTCCTTGTCATCAATGAGCATGCCGCCGGTCGGGTGACCGCAGCCCCAATTTGGGCCCGGCGCTCATCGCCTCATTACCATGCGGCGGCAATGGACGGTTTCGCCATTCGCTCGGATTCCACGCTTGGAGCTCGACCGGGACGGCCCATCACGATTGAGGTCGCGGCGGCGGAGGACATCCTGGGTGTGAGTCTGGCCAGGTACGTGGACACTGGCGATCCATTGCCGACTTGGGCGAATGCCGTCGTCCCAATTGAGAACGTTGAACCCGTCGATGCGGACGATAGCCCTGCGCAGAATTCTCGTGCACCGGCGATGATTCGGTTACGGGCGGCCGTTGCACCCTGGAGCCATGTTCGCCCCATGGGCGAGGATATTGTCGCCACTCAGCTTGTCCTACCGGCGGGCACCGTCTTGCGACCTGTCGATCTGGGTGCAATTTCGGCGGCCGGGCATGCAACGGTAACGGTTGCCCGCAAACCTCGTGTTGCGGTCATCCCGACCGGTTCCGAGCTGAGGCCCATAGGAAAGCAAGTCGGACCCGGGGAGATAGTCGAATACAACTCCGTGGTCCTAGCTGCGCAGATCAACGCAATGGGCGCGTCCGCACATCGCTACGCAATCGTAGAAGATGACCTTGAGGCAATCACCGTTCGGGTGCGTGAGGCTTGCCGCGAGCATGATCTGATATTGCTTAACGCGGGATCGTCCGCAGGCGCCGAGGACTTCACGGCAACCGTCGTGCAGCGCCTCGGCAGACTTCTGGTACATGGGGTGGCTGTCCGGCCAGGGCATCCTGTGATAATCGGCATGCTCGACCCAGATCCTCAGGGCACATACCCTTCCCGGCCTATCATCGGGGTGCCCGGATATCCGGTTTCCGCGGCACTGACGCTTGAGATATTCGTCGAACCTATTATCGCCAAGTGGATCGGACGACCAGCTACGGTGCCGGCGTCGGTGGAGGCTGAGCTCACACGTAAGATCACGTCGCCACCAGGGGACGAGGACTATGTGCGAGTCGTTGTGGGTCGCGTGGGTTCCAGGTTGCTGGCTGCGCCACTCGCCAGCGGTGCAGGCGTCATATCTTCGCTCGTGCGTGCCGATGGTTTAGTGGTGATCCCGCCAGGGGTACAGGGTCTGGAGGACGGCGAGAACGTCACGGTACAACTCTACCGAAGCGCCAGTGAATTGGAGAGCACCATCTTCTGCATTGGATCCCACGATGTCTCCCTTGATCTGCTCGCGCAGCGGCTGGCGCATTCCGGACGAAGATTGGCATCCGCTAATGTGGGTTCTCAGGCTGGTCTCCTTGCACTGAAGCGCGGATACGCGCATCTGGCGGGCTGCCATCTACTCGACCCTGCGACAGGCGAATACAACGTCAAGTTCATCCGGCAGTACTTGCCCGGCGTGGCCGTTAGAGCGCTGACGCTGGCTCTCCGAGATCAGGGCCTGATTGTGCCATCGGGAAATCCCAAACGGCTAGGTGGACTTCAAGATCTGGCCCGACACGATGTGACGTTTGTGAATCGTCAGCGGGGCGCAGGCACGCGGGTCCTTCTTGATCATCACCTTCAAGCTCTAGGAATCCTGGCGGAGGAAGTTCGGGGCTACGAGCAGGAGGAATATACACATCTTGGAGTTGCGGCTGCGGTAGCTAGTGGTCGGGCGGACTGCGGACTAGGCATCGCCGCGGCAGCGCGGGCGCTCGATCTCGATTTCGTCCCGTTGTTCAAGGAGCGATATGATCTTGTAATACCGCGGGTGTACGCGGATGGCGAACTGTTAGCCCCCCTGATCTCCCTCCTCGGAGATGCAGAGTTCAAGGCAGCGGTTGCGAGCCTCCCTGGATACGACGCTTCTGTGATGGGAAAAGTCGTTTCGGACGACTAATGGGGCGCGGCAAGACTGTGCGGTGCCAGCTACTTTGGTGAATGCCAAGAAGCGGAGAATGAGTGCCCCGATATGTGGAGTGCTGGCCCGATTCGTCGGATGCGCCGGAGACGGATGCGCCGACATGGGCTCAGAACAACCACAGTGTAGATAACGGAGGCGAGAGTGTCACCTAAAGAGCGCGCGAAAATAATCGGAAAATCGGGCAAAAGGAACGAGGCGAAGGCCAAATCTGCGTCATCAAGTGAGACCGCCGACCTAGCTGCGCCGATCAAGCCCGGGCTAGCAGCGCCGGAATTCGACCTGGAGGATGACGAAGGCAAGCTGCGGCGGCTTTCGGAGTTCCGGGGCAAGCCTGTCATACTCTATTTCTACCCGGCAGACGATACACCTGGCTGCACAAAAGAGGCCTGCAATTTTCGTGATGACTATTCTGCATACCTCAAAGCTGGCGTCACGATCCTTGGCGTCAGCCCCGACAGTGTGAAATCGCACGCAAAGTTCAAGAAGAAGTACGGCCTTCCATTTCCGCTGCTCGCCGATGCTGGGCACCACGTATGCTCCCGCTATGGAGTATGGGGGAGCAAGACCTTCATGGGAAGGACTTTTCAAGGCGTGCTGCGGACCACGTTCCTAATAGACCGGCAAGGCACCATCGCACGGACGTTTGAGCAGGTCCGTCCGTCGGAGCACAGCGAGGAAGTGCTAACCGCCCTGCGCGATCTTTAGGCAAAGAGCCCCCTGCCATTTTCCGCCCGAGTCCTAATTGCGACCCCAGAATCCGAAATAGGGTGACAAATTCGGCAAAGTTTGGTACATTACATGCCTTGTGAACCCTGACTGACCCAGACGGGGCCGACGCGAACTCAGAAGGTGCCCATCTTGCACCCCGAGAGAGCGAGCGGGCCCTTATTTTGTGTCACGCGGTCGCGCTAAGGGGGGCCGATTTGCGGAGGGCCAGGAATTGAGGAGAGAGACCTGATGCGGCATTTCGTCATCGTCGGCATTCTGATCGCGATACTTACCCCGTTGATCTATCTGGGCATCGCTGCGAATAACGTTATGCCCATCCAGGCAAGCGTGCAGGCATTGCCTGTCGACTGGATGTGGGACATGGACGCTGCTGCAATTGCGTTCCTGTTCTCGATCATCATGGTCCCGCTCCTCTACAGCCTCGTGGTATTCCGGCGCCGCAAGGGAGATACCGCAGACGGCGAACACATGGAGGGGAACACACGCCTTGAGGTGACTTGGACGGTCCTTCCGCTTCTTGTAGTCACCGTATTTGCCTATCTAGGTGCGTATACGCTCGGCGAGACGCGAATTCAGGCCCCTGACGCGATGCAGATTGCCGTGACGGCACAGCAATGGGATTGGCGCTTCGACTATCCCGAGGGCTTCTCGTCAAATGAGTTGCACCTACCGGTCAATCGGCAAGTTGTACTCCGTATGCAGTCTTTGGACGTGATCCATTCATTCTGGGTGCCGGAATTCAGGATCAAGCAGGATGTCGTCCCGGGCCGTACGACCGAATATCGCATTACTCCCATTCGTGTGGGAAGCTACAAGGTTCGGTGTGCCGAGATGTGTGGCACATCCCACTCCTATATGGAGCGACCGGTAGTCGTTAGCTCGGAAGCCGAATACGAGGCTTGGGTCCGGGAGCAGGCAGCCGCGGCGGCCGCGCTGCTGGCACAAGGTGGCCCGGAATCAGGGAAAGCGTTGGTCGCACAGAATGGTTGCCTGGCTTGTCATTCCACCGATGGAAGTGCCTTGACCGGCCCAACTTGGCGCGGGCTCTTTGGCTCGACCGTGGACCTGGCGGATGGCTCAAGAGTTACCGCAGATGAGGCGTACCTAGCGGAGTCGGTGTTGGATCCGGGCGCGAAAGTAGTGGCTGGGTTCGCTCCGGGAATAATGCCCAAATTCAGCCTGACCGACGCTGAAGTGAAAGACATCGTGGCGTATCTGGAAACCATCAAGTAGGCGAGGGAGAAGCGGGATGCGTAAATTCACAAAATCGGCCCTGTTTCGTGGCCTGGTCTGGCAGCTTGGTGGCTGGTTTGTCGGCGCGCTAATCTTGACGGGTATTCGGGCCGTGATGGGCCTACCGCCCTTCGGCCTGTTCTTCTTCAGTGAGCCCGCGTGGGTTTTCGGGGGCTTCATTGGAGTGTTGAGCTTCATAGCTGGCAGCGGAATCGCCAATGATTGGTTCAAATGGGCCAAGGGCGAACCAACTCCAGAGCATCACGCCGATCCACCGGGTTGGGAGAAGTATTTCAGCGTCTCTCTTGATCACAAGGTCATTGGGATCCAATACACGGTGACCTCGCTCTTTTTGCTAGTGGTCGGCGGTTCGTTCGCCCTGGTGTTTCGAACCGAACTTGCCGAGCCGGGAATGCAGTTCCTCTCATTGCAATGGTACAACACGTTGATGTCTTTACACGGCATCGGAATGATCATAGGAATCCTACTCGGCGTGGCAGGAGTGATGAATTATCTAGTTCCAATGCTTATTGGCGCGCAAGACATGGCATTTCCTCGGATGAATGCATTCTCTTTCTGGATCGCCGTCCCCGGGGTGGTGCTTCTGCTCTCGAGCCTTGCCCTCGGTGGTTTTGATACAGGTTGGACCGGCTATCCGCCGCTATCCGCCCGCGGTCCGGTAGGCACCCAGATGTTTTTCCTGGGCGTGTTCACTGCCGGCTGGTCTTCCATCCTGGGCGGATTGAATCTGATCGCCACCACGCTTCGCCTCAGGGCCAAGGGCATGACGGCGTTCCGCATGCCAATCCTGGTATGGGCGGCGATGGCGACCTCGATCATTACCCTCACGGCCACTCAGCTGATCGGGCTGTCGTTCCAGTTGGTGATGTTCCAGCGGTTGCTCGGAATGGGATTCTTTGACCCGGCGAAGGGCGGCAATCCGGTCCTGTTTCAGCATCTCTTCTGGTTCTACTCACATCCGGCCGTCTACGTCTTTGTGCTGCCTGGTCTGGGCGTCATCTCTGAGCTGCTGCCGGTCTTCGTCCGCAAGCCGTTGTATGGCTACCGATGGGTGGCAATGTCATCGATTGGAATCGCGCTGGTGGGTTTCCTTGTGTGGGCCCATCACATGTTCGCCTCGGGCATGAACAGCTACCTCCAGGTTCCATTCATGTACAGCACACTACTGGTGGCGGTGCCGACCGGCGTCAAGTTCTTCTCGTGGGTGGCGACCGTCTGGAAGGGCAAGATCGAGATGCCGACTCCGATGCTCTTCGTGCTTGGAGGGATCGTGGTTTTCTTGTTGGGAGGGCTCTCGGGACCGCCCAACGCCACAGTGGCCACGGATCTCCATCTGACCGACACTTACTTCATTGTTGGCCACTTCCATGACACCATCTTCGGTGGCTATGTGTTCCCCTTCTTTGCCGCGATCTACTACTGGTTTCCCAAGGCCACCGGCCGCCGCATGAATGAGCGGCTTGGCAAACTCCACTTTTGGCTGATGACGCCATCCTTCTTGATCCTGACGTTGACCATGATGCGCATTGGCCTACTCGGAATGCGGCGGCGCATAGCAGATTACGATCCGGCCCTGGGTCTCAGCGCGTATCACGTGGTGATGACTATCTGCGGCTTCCTGATTGCACTTTCGGTGGCGATCTTCCTTTTCAATCTGATTAGGAGCATCCGGCAGGGCGAACGGGCAGAGGGAAATATCTGGAATTCACGCTCCCCAGAATGGCAAGTGCCTTCTCCGATGCCCGTGCATAATTTTGATCGCGAATTCGAGGTAGTTGGTGAACCGTATGACTACGGACTCAAGGACTCGCAATACACCAGATTCATAACCGAACCACGGGAAGGGGAATCTCACCAATGAAGCATCTCGACATGTCGGGCGCCGTGCGTCAGGGTGCCAGCATATTTGTGTTCCTGGCGGTCCTTACCGGGCTCGAATTCTTCATCGCCGTCTCCATGGATGCGATCATCTTGCTTGGGGCCGTGGCCCTCATGAAGGTCGGGCTCGTGATGTATTACTACATGCACGTCTACAAGCTCAACGCAGAATCGGGCGAGGATCGGCATTCCCCCGAGTACAAGACGGCAACGGACCGGCTTGGACTTTGGCTCTTCCTGCTCTCAGATTCGTTTGTCTTCGGCGGGTTGGCGGTTGCCAGATTCAATCTCCTCGGTCTCACCCGTCCCCATCTCAATCAGCTCCTGGGTCTTGGCGTGACGTCAGTGCTCTTGCTCTCCTCTTTCTTCATGAATCGCGCCGAGTCATCCATGGCTCACGGAGATCGCCGGGGCTTTATGACGGGTATGCTGGTTACCCTGGCCCTGGGGCTGACCTTCGTAGCCGGCGTCCTTGGGATCGAGTGGCCCACGGCTATCGCTGAGGGTGTTTCACCGTCCACGGGTGCGGCTGGCGCCATCTTCTTCATGATGACTGGCATGCACGCCTTTCACGTCGTCACGGGGCTTATCTTCCTGGCTATTGTCTGGCGCAACGGCATGCGAGGTCTTTATTCTGCAGAGCGCCACTGGGCGGTGGAGGCTGCGGCCGTCTATTGGCACTTTGTGGACGTGGTGTGGATATTCTTCTATCCTGCACTTTACCTTGTCGGGCGCCTGGCATAGGTTCTGATGCGCCTACTTGGATTGTGGCATGTTGGCAGTTGGAACAGCTGGGAATACCGGCGGGGCTGGCGCGCCGAATGAACAAGTGGGTCCTCCTGGGGGTTTCCGCAGTCATATTCGTTATTGCCGGCATTGCCGGCATCATCTACTTCTCTGCCGCGCCCACCCTCCAGGGATCGGTGATCAACCCTCCCATCCCGGCTGCCTCGATCGACCTGATGAACTTCGACGGCAGGCCCTTCTCACTCAACGACGCCCGGGGCAAGGTGACGTTGCTCTACTTCGGCTACACAAATTGCCCCGATGAATGTCCGTTGATGATGGCCCACCTAAAACTGGCGGTCGACGCAGTAGGATCCGGTGCTGACCAGATCGTTGTGGCAATGGTTACCACCGACCCAATGCGAGATACGCCGGACACCCTTCGACAGTTCCTCCGCAAGTTCGATCCCTCCTTCATGGGGCTCACGGGTTCGAACGACGATTTGGCCACGGTTTGGAAGGGATATGGCGTCACAGTACTGAATGGCGGGGAGACCCACAGCAATTATCTCTACGTGATAGACCCATCAGGAGACCTTGTCGAGACATTCCTCGCTGATGCGGCACCCGAGATCATTGCAGCGGACGTACGGTTGCTACTGAAGGGCAAGTAGATACTGGTGCGCGGCTCCGTCATCTCCCAGCGTATACTGATCGGTTTGGCTGCGGGCTTGGTCATTGGCGCCGTGATCAGCGAAGCGACATATTTCTTCTTGAAAGATGGTGAGTCGCGTGCCCCACAGGTCGTCGAGCTTGACATTCCGCCTGGGACGGCAGGACGAGTTCAGGCAGGTCAGGCAGACCCGTCGCTTCCGGCTTCGATGACGTTTGTGGTTGGTGACACGCTCGTAGTGAAGAATAGTGATTCTGCGGTTCACCAGTTGGGACCGCTGCTTATTCCTCCAGGATCCACTGCCAGCCTCAAGCTCGACACCGCACAACAGTACGCCGCAACATGCACGTTTCAGCCCGGTCGTTACTTAGGGCTGGATGTCCGCTCGCCATTGACGACCGAGACACGGGTCGGCGGGATCCTGCAGACTGGTATTCCGCTCGGCTTGCTGTTCGTCTTATACGGGGTCTTCGCATTGCCACGTAGAAAGCCAGCTGCCGCATGAGATTCCCGGAATACTTCAGCAGGAAGAATATTGTAACGACCGTTCTGGTCCTGGCAGGGGCAGGTTTATGTGTCAGGCTTGGCATCTGGCAGCTCGATCGGCTTGCGCAGAGAAGGGCGTTCAACGAGCATGTGACCACCGTCCAACAAATGCCGATGCTGACCTTGCCCGCTGACGGTGACCTCAAAGCGCAAGAATACCGAGGGGTGGAAGTTCGCGGTACATTCGATTTTGACAATCAGCTGGCGCTGCGTAATCAAGTCCATGATGGTCAGTACGGCTACCATTTGTTGACGCCCTTGCGCGTGCTGTCGGCGGAAGGGGCAGCTGATGCGACCTCCGTGGTGCTCGTTGACCGCGGCTGGATTCCGGCTGCTGGCAATGAGCTCCCGCAGGATTGGCGTAGATATGACGTGCCCGGTGAAGCGGACGTGGTAGGGGTGATCAGGCTCGCCCAGGGACCCGCCCCTCTGGGCAGCCTCGGTCCGCAGCAAACCGAGAGCGCAAGTTCAAGCACACCATTCCGGCTGTATGTGGACCCTACCGAATTGAGCCGGCAACTTCCGTACACGCTTATGCCCATCTACGTTCAGGCGACTGGCGCGGGCGCCAACTCCCAAGCGCCTATCGCAGTAGCGCCGGTCCTAGATCTGAGTGAAGGACCGCACCTCGGGTATGCCATGCAATGGTTTGGTTTCGCGGTAATCCTATTGATTGGATATGTGGTCTCACGTCGGAGACAGGAAAGAGCAGAGCAATGAGAACATCCCTCAAGCTGCCGTTCACTCAGGGAACTCTTCTGCTGCTTTTTGACGTCCTTCTCCTGTCCTGGGCCGGCAGGACTGTGTCAACAAGCGTGGATTCCATTGTTTGCTCCAATTGGCCACTTTGTCTGGCCGGTTCCGAAGCCTCCTGGATCTGGCTCATTCATGTGGTGCTCGCAGGATTGGCGGGCCTCCTCGTAATCGGCGTGTTCCTTGCCGCCTGGAGGAAACACCGGACAGATCTGGTCCTCTTGCCTCTCACGACTGTGATGGCAGTCCTCTTCTTTGGTCAGGCATTGCTGGGCGCAATCCTGCTCGTCCGAGATCTGCGGCCGGATCTAGTTGTTTTGCACGCAGCTACAGCTGTCTCGTTCTGGCTATCGCTCGTGGCCCTGGTCGCGGTAAGCTTGCTTCGACGACCTGGCACCCCGATAGCAAGCAAGACATCCGCAGAGAGGAGCTGGAGGGACTTCATCGCCCTCGGCAAGCCCTGGATCGTCGCTTTGCTTCTGGTCACGACCCTGGGCGGGCTGGTGGCCGGCGGCAGAGCCCTTCCTTCGGCCGGGCTTGCGTTCTGGACGCTGATCGGAGGTGCCCTGGCGGCCTCTGGCTCGTCCGCGCTGAACCAATACATCGACCGAGAGCTGGATACGCGGATGCAGCGGACGGCGCGGCGTCCCCTGCCGTCGGGTCGGCTCACACCTGCGGAGGGCCTATCGTACGGATTGGCCCTATGCCTGGCGAGCTACTATCTGATGGCAGGATTCGTCAACCTCGCGGCGGCCCTGCTGGCGCTGGCAGGAATTGTTTACTATGTGTTCGTCTACAGCATTCTATTGAAGCGGGCAACAGTGCAAAACATCGTCATTGGCGGGGGCGCGGGTGCTATTCCTCCAATGGTCGGCTGGGCAGCCGCCGCGGGTCATCTCAACCTGGGAGCGTGGGTGCTCTTCTTGATCATATTCATGTGGACACCGCCGCATTTCTGGGCGCTTGCGATCGTACGCATGAAAGACTACGAAAAAGCCGGCGTTCCCATGCTTCCGGTAGTACGAGGAGAACGGGAGACCCGCCGGCAAATACTGGTCTACACAGTCTTACTCGTTGGTACGACCTTCTTGCTCCCAGTCGTCGGTGCAGCTGGTCTTATCTATGCTGCGGCCGCAGCAATTTTGGGCGGCCTGTTACTGTTGGCCGCCTGGCGGGTATGGCGAACGCCAGGAAACAAAGTTGCCTGGATGATGTATCGCTGGTCAAGCATGTACCTAATGTTCATATTCGCGGCCCTGGTGGTCGACGCCCTCGCGTAGCGACACCGAGGAACTCGCGTTAGCGGCGTCGATAGATCCACACGGTTGAATTCGTGTACGCCAGCTCATAGCCAGCCGAAGCGGCAAGTGAATCTTGCAGCGGGAAGGTCTCTCCAAGGATCGGTGGCCGGACGTAGATATAGTCCGGATTGACCCCATTCTCCGCTGTCCAATAGTCAAGGCATGAACTATCCGACGACGCGCAATTCTGCAGCGATTGATAGCGCCGCGCGCCTTGCACGAAGTCTCCCGATTGCGCCCATTCCAGACCGTAGACAGTGGCCACGCTGCGGCGTTCTGTGATGGCCGGAAACCATTCGCTGCTGCTATCCCTGAGGGGAAGACCCTTGGTTACCACGACAAACTCGGCATCGGACGCTGTATTCTCTCGGACCCATGCAAGCGCTTGCTCGTCGGACGGTTGCAGGGTGAGATCCCGTTTGATCCTCTCGCCGACGGTGTAAGCCCCCAAGGCTCCGTAGATCACAAGGAAAGCAAGGCTCGTGCAGGCGGCGGGTTGTCGCAGTAGGGGCGGCAACCAGGCGACCACTGAACCATCAAGGGGGGGGCTGGCTGCAACGCCCAGAGCCGGCAAGAGAACTTCATCCAGGCATACGCTGGCTGCAAGAGCGAGCGGAATCATCATGAAGAGCGTGCCGCCACGCGGCTCAACTGTATGTAATATCGCAAACCAGGCAGGAAGGAAATACGCACGACGTGTCAGTGTGACGGCCATCCCGATCAATCCCAGGACTGCAACCACGGTGAGAAAGGGTTCGTCCGTGAATTCAAAGCGGAATAGCGCAACTACGCCGGCCAAGGGCCCATAGCTGTCGGCTCGGGCGGCCGCGGCGGCGGCCATGAAGGGGTCCACGCCGTGGCGGCCAACAACCGAGAGCCACCAGGGCGAGCTAATGAGAAGTGCGACACTGGCGACAATGGCTGCTCGTCGCAGAGCCGCCCTTGAGCGATCGTGCCATAGCAGGAGAAGGCCGGCAGTCACTGCGACGTGCACGGAGGCCTCCGGGTGCGAAAGAAGAAGCAAGCCACTGCAGATGGCCAGCGGCGCAACTGCCGCGCTGCTGTGCTTCCCGAAGAGCAAGTACGCCTGTCGTATCGCGAGCAAGGCCAGCAACAATCCGAGCGCCCGTGTGATACCACCTCCCATAATGAGCCAATCCGAAGTCCTCGGGATAAGCGCGAACAGGAGAGTTGCGAGGGCTGCTTGTCGGCGTGAGGGAAGCATCTCCGCCCCGAGCAAGTAGAATGCGGGCACCGACGCCGCACTTAAGACGGCTGGCACCACTTGGATAATATCCAGCACGGGCAATCGCGAAATGATGTGAAATATGGCCACCAGGTAAAATGCCAATGGTGGGTAGGCCAAAGGTATGTCGGCTGCGTTGTAAGACGAATACGCCGGCAGGACCAACCCATTCCTCAGTAGATCCAGACTGAAAGTGTAGAAAAGGCCGCCATCGTTCAGAGGAAAACCCGAGGTCAGAACAAGTGCAAGCCGAACTCCGAGTGCGAGAATCGTACTGAAGGCCACGACCAGCGCTGCAGAGCGGTCTATTCGGGTCATCCGGCCACCCATTCTACGGAGGGCCACCAGTGCAGACAATAGGCGCGGAGATCGGGGCTCATCGGCACTTATCCGGCCGCGAGCACATCTGCTCGATTTCTTGGGGCGAGATGACGTAGACGAAATAGCAATAGGCAATGGTCTCCGCCGGCTCAAAATTCTCTCGAAGCCACGCGTAGCGACCGGGATCCTCGAGGATCCCCACCAGATCGCTTCCGCTTACCGCCAGGCGCCCAGGCTCAATGCGAGTAGGCTTGTAAATCGTGTCTGGATGATCTGCGAGGTATCGCTGAAGATCATTCTGACTTTGGCCCCACTCCAGGTTGGTATCCGATAGGAACTTGTAGGTTTGCGTCTTGTCCCAGACAAGCTCATTGAAATACGGCGTGAAGTACGGGAAGTAGGAAAGCACGGCGACTGCCAGATAGATTACCAATACCAGAGCCGAGGCCCGCCCCCAGACCGACAGACCCCTCCAATACCTAAACAGATTGCCGGCGAACACATATAGGAGTGGGAATACCACCAGGTAGTAGCGAAGCCCGGTCTGAGCATTGAAGAAGAAGTCGAAATACAGGGTGAAAGCTGCAACCGGCAAGAGGAGGAAGACCTCATCGCGCAGGAACCTGGCGCGACGCTGCCGATCAAGCGCATATACGCTCAAGGCGAGAAGAATGATGATTTGCCCGCTGACGGGGACCTTCAGCGCTGAGGCTACGAAGTAGTACCCAGCGAAGCCCTTCGGCTTGCTAACGTGACCGAGCAAGTAGATATTTCCGTAGCGGTCGGCGGTCTGTTCAGTTTCCCGCATCCAATCCAACCCCTCGAGATACGGATACGGCACTGGTACCGGAACCATCCCAATCAGAGAAAGCCGGGATTGGAAATTGCGAAATAGCTCGGAGCGGAACCGGTAGTCTTTGAGCGGTGTGAAGGTCCGGTTCATAAGAAAGCCGACATTGATGATCGCGACGGCGATGACCCCCGTTACGAGCAGGTAGATTGCAACTCTACCGGCATATCGGGCAATGGCGGGCAGACCCCTCTCGCCATAGGCTTGCCGTAGCCCGGGAAGGTCATGCAGGAGAAGCGCCGCGAGGCCGAGCGGGAGTAGCGCGACTGCAGAGTATTTCACCAGCTGGCTCAGGCCTACAACGACCGCACAAGTAACGCCATCGGCGATCCTCCCCGAGTTCGCGAATCTCCAAAGCCAGTAGAACGAGAGCGTCATCATGCCGACGGCGAACACGTCGGTAGTGACGAGTTGCGAGTTCGCGATGATGTTGGGATCAAGCACATAGAGCAACGTGGTGATGGCGGCTGGTACTACTCCATATAGCGCCCTGGACCAGCGAAAAACCACGCCGGTGAAGGAGACCGCAAATATGATCGTGACCAATCGCGCCAGGAAATAGCGGCTGAGGAGGTTCCTCAAGAAACCGTTCGGAAGAAATGTACCAATATAGGACGGCAGGGCATTAAGGGCTGAAACTGGCATGCTGCTGTCGTCAATCCGGTCAGTTCCACCATCCAGGACAAAGAGCCCGTAATGATAGTGCAACGGCTCGTCGAGCGTCACTGTAATATCCGCGGAACTTAGTACGGCGACCACCAGGAGAATCATCATGAGCGCGAGGAGGATCCGGTTTTCCGACCGGGCGTTCACACCATTCGCGAGCCTGCTTTGGCCGAATTGGCTACTATCCATGTCTGAGGAGAAGAGTCACCGCGGCCTTCCCGAGAATTGCGCCCGCCACGCACGCAGATGCACGTGCAGTGGCAGCGCCTGTTCGGCTGCCCAGGTGAAGGACAGCATTGTCATTTTACGACCTGGAACAGGTAGAGATCCAAGTCCTCCCAGCGTTGGACCTCCACTTCAGCGTAATGATCCATGAGCCAGGAGAGATGGGGGTGCCGGGGAAGTCCTGCCCGTACGTATTCCTGGTTGGATTGATCGAATATGAGGAACCAGACACGCCGAGAGTCGCCCACGGCACTTGAAATGTCACTGGCTGCCTTCACGCCGAGCACCCGCTGCGTGCCCGGGGCCAAGGTGTCCACGCTCGATCCTGGAGGATCTGCGACATAAGTCTGCGAGATTCGCCGGTCGTAGTATTCCATCGGTAGAAACGAGAGCTTGCTGGAGTGGACGATGACGTCACCGACGGACCGTTGAGTCTGCAGCATTTCAGCAAGTTGCTTGTAGGGCGCATACGGAAAGCCAGAATACGCCAGGTGTTCACGGAGACCAAGGAAAAAGCCCAAGGCCACGAGCAGCAAGGTGACGCCTCGAACCATTTGCGGTGCCCGGGAGTATGTGGCCGTCCATCCGACGGCAATCAGGAACATGGCTCCTGAAAACAAGAAAGCCCTTTCGACGTAGATCGGAATCCACTGGGAGATCGCAAATGCAAGCGCTGGTGGCAAGAACGCCATGTATAGGAGCCATAAGACGTTGGTTGAGGCTAGATCGTGGCGCACCACGGATCTCAGGACTTCAGAGGCTACAAGGCTTGCTGCGGAGAGAGCTGCAAAGAGCGCCAGCCCCAGCTCGGCGGGTGGGATTGGAAGGTTGGAAACGTACGTCAGGAACAAGCTCAGCAGGCGCTCAAAGCCCGGAACGCTCACCCAATATACGCGATCTACTTTCGCCAATTGCGCCGGCACCTGCAACAGCCAAGGGGCATACAGCGCCAAAGCGAGTGCGCCAGCCAGTGCGATACGACGGACCACACCCCAATTTCGCGTGATTACCGGCCAGCCGGCAAGAGCAACCAAGTACAAACCGGCCAAACTGTGCATGTACTGGGCAAGGGCCGCGGCCAAAGCGAAGCCGAACCACCAACCCCAGGACTTCGTACGGCTTCCGCGGACGTAGAAGTATGTGGCGAGCGCAAGCCACATTGCCATGAATGCATACATGCGGATTTCCTGACCGTAGTGCACCTGAAATGGAGAAATGGCCGCCAGCAGGGCGGCGGTCACTGCAGTCCGCGGGCCGAAGAGATTCAGGGCAAGAGATCCGATGATCATGATAGTGGCAATACTGGCGGCAATCGATAGAACGCGAACGCTGATAACCGATTCGCCAAAGGCTTCCATCCATGCCCAAAGCAGCGTGTAGTAGCCAATGGGATGGATATCCGAGGCGCCTGCCGGCGTTGGAGCAAGTGTGCCCAGCAGCATGGCCCGTGGGCCCTTCTCGGCGAACAGGATCGCAAACGCCTCGTCGTACCAGATGGGCCGAGAGCTGATTCCTATCAGCCTGATCGCGAGCCCGATTGCCGCAGCCAACCACAAGAATAGCTTGGGCTGTCGCTCGATTCTCTCGTTCATCTGGATGATCCGCTGCGCGACCGCCATCTATGGTAACTCCACGCACGTGGCGCAGCCTGCTTTCGTTGGATTCTTGCTGCTCACCGAGTTTCGCACGAATATCATTGCAGTGGAGTCGTCATAGGCCATGCTCCATCCGTTGTCGGAGCTCAGGCTTTGGGCGATCGGAGCCTTGGGGCCGACGATGACCCAGGAAACATCATATGCAGCGAGCAATTCGTCCGATCCCTCCTTCGCGTCAATGATCGCGGCATACTGACGCATGAATTGCTCGCCGTAGAAGTCACTTTGGCTGTCAACAAACACCCGTTGGCTGGGCCAAAGCCTATAAAGGATGTATCCACCCCAGTTGGAGTCATTGAACATCTTGCCTTGCAAGGCTTGTGTGGCCAGCCAGTCTGCAGCCCGAACCGGAAAGCGACCGCTGTCGAAATCGTATTCGTGTTGGTGGCGGATCAAGCTCTGCGCACTCAGCAGACCAACGGCAAGAGCGACTGAGGCAAGAGGCCACACGCCGCCGCGCAATTGGGACTCAACGTTGAACACGGCACGATCCGGCGCCGAACTGGACGCCCGCACACGCGGGAGATCAGTGGCCCAGCGAGCCAGGATGGGAACAGCGGCCACGCAGAACAACGGGACATTGCGGGCCATCGCGGCCCCAAGCACCCCGAGACCGGTCAACAGAATTGCATGGGCTGGCACAATGTTGCGTCGATTCTGGATTGCGAGGAGCAGGGCGAGAATAACCAAGCCAAGGAACGGCCACGTACTTGGGAGCGCGGGATTGATAGGCAAAGTCTCCGTCGTCCTTGAAAGCACGTAGGCGCTCCGATTTGCCACCACAGCCGTCCAATTGCCCCAAAGTGCAGGGGTGACAACGCTCGCCAATGCGGCCCCTAACCCCACGAAGAACAGGGTTCTCCCGATGCGCCACTCAGCCAGACCATGCGCGCGCTGCCAGATCCAGCCGGCGAAGTACGAAGCCCAGGCCAGGAAACCAAAAATGAAACCACCGTGGGTGTTAGCCCAGAGCAGCATTAAGAACGTCGTGGGCCACGGACTGCGGGTCTTCTCTTCCCGGAGTCGCTCTAGCAACCAGATCCATATGACCAGGAAAAGGAAGGAGAACACATGAGGTCGGGTCAACCAGTGAAGGCTCGATGCCGCGGCCGCCCAGACGGCGATGATAAAAGATGCTACGGGCAACGCTCCCGCCCGCCGTGCCGCCAGGTAGGAAAGAAGAATCGCGGAGGCGATCAGGGCGGCAGTCACGATGACGACCCCGTCGAGCCCCAGAATCTGATTCGAAGCCGCAAGTACTACCTGCGCAAGCCACTCATAGGGCGGGCGGCGCGCACCTGGGAGGGTATGCGACAGAATGTCAAGCAGGGGAATGGTCTTTGATTGCAGGATATAGGTCCCCATTACGATGTGGCGGCCCACGTCGCTGTCCTGATTCAACATTCGCTGCCCGAGCAGCATGGCACTGGCGAAGACACACACGAAAAGAAAATCCCCCAGCCGTGGGATGATGCTTCGCAGCATGCCCGGATTGTACACAAAAAGGGCGACACAGACCTGTGTCGCCCTTCTTGTTGACTGACAGTTGCGGCTATTCTCCGAGATAATCCCGGAGCTTTCGCCGTATGGAAGGGTGGCGCAGTCGGCTAAGAGCCTGCGCCTCGATCTGCCTGACACGCTCACGCGTCACGCCCATCTTGCGCCCGACCTCTTCCAGCGTGTAGGCCTGCCCATCCAACAAACCGTAGCGAAGTTGCAGGATTCGCACCTCGCGAGGTGGCAATCCATTCAGCACCTCGCCAAGGTGTTCGCGGAGCAGATTGTACGTGGCTGTATCGTCCGGCGGGGGCGCCTCGTCGTCTTCGATGAAATCACCAAGGACGGAATCCTCTTCGTCATCGGTGGGCGTCTCGAGCGACAGGGGCCGTCGCGCCACCTGAATCATGTTTTCCACCTTCTTGGGTGGAACGTCGAGCGCGCCCGCAAGCTCCTCGACGCTCGGTTCTCTCCCGAGTCGTTGAGTGAGCTGATGCTGCACCCTGAGTAGCTTGTTGATCTGATCTCCCATATGGACCGGTACGCGGATCGTTCGACCCTGGTCTGCGATGGCTCTAGTGACCGCCTGTCGGATCCACCACGTGGCGTAGGTCGAGAATTTATGGCCGCGCCGGTAATCGAACTTCTTCGTGGCTCGAATCAGACCGATATTGCCTTCCTGGATGAGATCCAGAAAAGGCACACCGCGACCCATATACTTCTTGGCCACAGAAATGACGAGGCGCGAATTCGCCGTAATGAGGTGCTCCCGGGCCGCCCAGCCGTCTTCAATCAGCCGTCTCAGTTCGATTCGCCGTCGAGCGCCTGCGTTTCCCTTAGCCAGCTCCTCGCGCGCCATGCGGCCCC
>DATDCZ010000073.1:0-4786 GCA_036524055.1 Anaerolineales bacterium
AGTGGCCGCAGGCCTCTTCTACCTGGTCGCCTACGCAGTGAGCAACTTTGGGGCATGGGCAGCCGTGATCGCGCTCGAAGGGCAGGAAGGCAGGGGGCTGGAGATCAGCGACTACGCCGGCCTGGGCCGGAAGAAGCCTGCGCTCGCGGCCGCAATGGCAGTGTTCATGCTCTCACTGACCGGTATCCCGCCAACCCTGGGTTTCGTAGGCAAGTTCTACCTGTTCCGCGCCGCCATCGAGGGCCAGTACTATGTCCTGGCCATCATCGGCGTGGTGACCTCTCTGATCTCCGCGTACTACTACCTGCGTGTTGTGGTCACAATGTATATGCGCGACGGCGAGCCCCAGACAACGTCCGAACCATGGCTTAATCTCACCTGGGCTGCTTCAGCAATCCTGACAGTGGCCATGGGCCTCTTGCCTGCTCCACTGTTTGAATGGGCAAGCCAGGCCGTGCTGAGGCTATTCTAGATCTTCTGTGACCGTCGCGTTCCGGGCAAACTAATAGCCAACCATCAACTGACAATCGCAGAATTAGTCCTTGCACGGGTCGGGCCGGTTTGCGGGCGCGAGGATCTGTTCAATTTCGCCGTCGCCGGCAAGTGCTGGATAGAAGGCAGTCTGCTCCTCCGAGTCCCACGTCCAGAGAAGCCAACCATCAAAGCCATAGCGGCAGGATTCGACCTGCCAGTTTCGAAGCGAGCGGGCCGCGTCGCCCGTGTTGCCATACCAGGTGGTGGAGGCACCAAATTCGCCCATGATCACGGGCTTCACATCTTCGGCGGACATGCCAAAGTTGGCAGCGAAACCCGACAGGTTAAGGCCCATTCTCGGATAAGGATGCACATCGATGAAATCTGCCTGGGACTCATGGATCACAGCGTCGGTCAGGATAAATCGTGAATCACCCTGACGCGTGGGCACCGGACCTTGGGGCACGAAGAAACTGGCAGTAACCAGCGCGCTCGGGTCTATTGTGCGAATGACCTCACGAAGGCCATCGATCCAATAGATCAGATTCTCATTCACCATGGCATCTTTGGCCTTCCGGTCCGCCATGTCGTAACTTTTGCCGTTCAGAGTCTTAACCTGCCCCTCGGTAAGTGACAGGGGTGGCTTTGAAGTGTCGAAATGGATCTCGTTGGTCAAGTCATAGGCAAGGATGGCGTCCACGGGCGCCTCAAGATCCAGCATTGCCTGCACAAAGTCAACGGTGTAGGCACGCTTCGCCTCAAAGCCACCGCGCGTCAGGTAACGGACGTTCTCCCCGTCGAAATTCGGACCGAAGGCCGGCCAAAGGGCATCGTTGTACCCCCCTTCGCCGGGCGTGAGATCCACGCTCAGTATGGCGAAGATGTCATGGCCTCTTGCCCGGCCCAGGAAGTCGACGACCTTTGCCAGATATCGCTTGTCCAAACCGCCCCCTGAATAGCCGACTTGCTCCCCGGCCGCCGAGCAGCAGTCGATGAATACGCGGACTGTGTTGAAGCCGTCCAATTGCATGCGAGCAAGTGCCTGCTCCACGGCGTTGGGGTCATAGAGGGCGGGATCGAAGTTCGAGTGCCATGGGCCGCCGGGAAGCAAATGTTGCAGGCGGGCGTAGTTCATGCCTCGCGGCACGAATTTCGCGCCGGTTTGGATGTCATAGAATTCGCCGATCCCATTCACCGTGCGAACACCAATGCGATGAGATGGGGGCGCGTGCGTCGCTGAGGGCTTTGCCTCCGGTGGCAGCAGCGGCGTAGAAGCAACGGCCTCGGAGCCAAGTGCAGACGGGGCCAGGGCGCCCGGCGGTTTTTCTCCAGGACCACAACTTGCCAGGAGCAAGGCGGCAAGAGCCAATCCCCACCGCTGCAATCGTGAAGTCGCAGCCACTCGAGTCCTCCTCGCCCGTCAAGTTGCAGTGGTCCGGGCGCGCATCTGCCGGTTTCGACCGCCAAACGTCTAATGCGTGAATGCCGAATCCAACCGTCCCCCACGTCCATCCAAAATTCACTATAGCACGCCCGGTATGGCATTTCAAGAACCCGCTGCAGCCGCAAGCTCCATTAACAAAATGAAAGGACGGCAGCGGATCTGCCGTCCTTTCGTGACCCACGGCTGGAGCCTGTAGCCGGCCGGTCAGTCCCGCGAGCGCAACTTGGAGAGGAGCCGCAGGAGCTCTATGTACAACCAGACAAGCGTCACGAGGATGCCAAAGGCGCCGTACCACTCCATGTACTTGGGTGCGCGCTTTTCGGCGCCCTGCTCGATGAAATCGAAGTCGACCACAAGATTGAGGGCCGCAATGACGACAACCACCAACGTAAAGCCGATGCCGAGCCAGGAGTTGTCGTGAATCAATGGCGCCCGGATACCGAAGATGGAAAGCACCAGGCTGACCACGTAGTAGAGTGCGATGCCGCCGGTTGCGGACACAATGATGAGCTTGAAGTTCTCAGTGGCACGGATAATGCGCAGGCTGTAGACGAGCAGCAGCACTGCAAGGATTCCGAAGGTCAGCAGCAGCGCCTCGAAGGCGATTCCGGGGTAACTGGCGTCCATCATCGCCGAAAGGCCGCCAAGAGCCAGCCCTTCGAGGACAGCATACACGACGGCCAGGTACTGAGCCCACTGCTTCTTGAACGAAAGGATGATGCCTACAACGAAAGCGCCAACCAGCCCACCCCAGAAGAACAGCGCCACGCTGGCGAAGTCCCCGGTGCTGTTGAAGCGCCACCACGTGAACGTCGCTCCAGCGAACACCAGCGCCAGCAGCACGGCGATGCGGTTCACGGTGCCCTGCAGCGTCATAACGTCATCGGCATCCACAGCCGGCGCCAGGCGGGCAAACGTGTTTTCACCCAGGGCCGGATTACCCGACTTAAAGAGTGCCATGTGTCCTCCTTAGGTTAGCTTATGGCGGCGGTGATGAACAGGCTCATCCATTTAAACACGCGGGGCATGATCAGGATGCGAAGCGGCGGCTCACGTGGCGCCGTGCTTATCCAGCCAGGATTTGATGAGCCCGGCCTTCTCATCCCGCCCCATCAACAGATAGGCCTGGTATTCATATTCGAGGGAAAGCACGGGGACCCGGAGCGCACCCACATCCACCCAGCGCCTGTATGCCGGAACCTGAACCGGCGGTTCCCACGAACCGTCCTGGAGGCGCTTTTGGATGGCGCCGATCACCTCGACCTGTATGCCTTCGATCGCAAACTTCCCCAGGCGCGAACGCATACGCGCGGAGGCCTTGTAGAGGATGGGTTGGACCATGAATTCGGAGAGGCGGCGTTCAATCTCGTAGGCGCCATCTTCATCCGTCTGGATATCGATGTCGTGGACCTGGAGGTCCATACCCTGCAGGACCATGCCGAGGCTGCCCGTCACTGCCCAGGCGACGGTGCTGTCCTGCAGAGCCTCAATAATCGCGCGGAGTGCCTTGAGATGCCGCTTCTCGACCATGGCCGGGGTCCCGGCGGCGGGATGGATGCGCGCCACGACCACCGCAATGATACAACGCTATTCCGGCCTCACACCGAGGAACATTACGTGGGCGTGGCGTTCCCAGGAGCTGTGTTCATATGGCAGCTTCAAGGCTCTGAACCCGACCTCGCGAAGCTGGCGCATCCAATCACGTTCGGTGAAAAGGCCGCACACATGCTTATCCAGTCCGACCTGGCGGACTCGGCCGCCGTTGCGTACCAGGTAGCTCATATAGAGGCTGTATTTGCCATCGCCGGGATCCGGGTCGATGGTCCATTCCAGGTAGCGGAGGCCCTTGTGGCCGGCGTCGTGGCCGCCGTATGAGGAGGAAGGCTGAAAGCGGTCCGCGGTCCAATCGGGGACGAACAGGGCCAGGCCGCCGGGCCGGCAGTGCACAAAGGCGGTGGTAAGGGCCTGACGAAGGTCCGCGAGCGTCAGCATGTAGTCGATGGCGTCGTGAATGAAGACAGCATCAAACTCGCGGCCCAACCGGACCGTGCGCATATCACCCCGTACGTGCATGCAATCCGGATTGAGCTTGCGGCTGACCCGAAGCATGCCGGGCGACAGGTCAACCAGCGTCATCTTGAAGTGTTGCTTTAGATGCGAGGCGTTGTTTCCGCCGCCCGATCCCAACTCAAGCACAGTGCGGATCGGGCGGGAGGCATGCTGCACGAGTGTGCGGCGATAGATCCCGGCCTCCTCCTTGTACTCGGCGGGAGAGGAGCAGAGCGGCCACCAGTCGGCCAGCTCATCGTAGAGCAGCAAACCCTTCAGCTTCTTGCGGGTGCTTCGAGCAGCTCCCACTTCCGCTCCAGAGCCAGAGAACGCAGGGCGTCCTCAGGATGCACGGCCACAGGGTGGCCGGTCAATTCCATGAACTCATGATCGCTGTAAGAATCCCCGTATGCATAGCTCGAGCTCCAGTCGACCGGTTGTCCCAGGGCTTCAATATGCGCCCGGATACGGGCCAGCTTATCGGCGCCCTTCAACACAGGAGGTATGATGCGACCCGTGTAGATTCCGTTGCGAACTTCGATTCCCGTTCCCACGAGATCGCCAACGCCGAGGCGTTCGCCAATGATTCGAAGGCTCGGTGCGAACGTGCCCGAGGCAATGATCACGCGATGCCCCTTCTCTTGATGCGACCTTAGCCGGGCGATGACATGATCCCGCCGCGTGGGCAATAGGAACTCGTCGGTGATCCACTCAAACGCCCGCCGGGCTTGCTGTTCATTCAAGCCACGCAGCAGCCATGCCAGGCGAGCGATCTTGGCACGGTCGAAAGCTTCGCTGTGCGTCAGCCCCAGGGCACTG
>DATDCZ010000074.1:0-73079 GCA_036524055.1 Anaerolineales bacterium
GCGGCGGAAGTGTCGCTGCTGGATGGGCTGCAGCACACGCTGGCGTCGATGCGATGAGAAATCGACCGCACCTGAGGAATCGCTACGTGCTTTTCGGTGACCTCGGACTGATCATTGTCTCAGTCCTTGGAAGTTTCGCACTTCGCCTGGACGTGGGACAGCTGCCTTACTACTTCCCAGCGACCGTCACGATGTGCGCCGTCGCACTCCTGGTGAAACTTCCCACGTATTACTTCTTCGGCCTGTATCGCCGGCTTTGGATCTATGCCAGCACGCATGAACTCAGGCTCATCACGGCGGCGGTCACGACTGCCTCGGTCATCACATCGGCTGTGATGCTGGGGCTCATCTCAGCCGGCCTGGTCGTCCCGGGTATGCCGCGATCGGCGCTGGGCATAGATTGGCTGCTTTCGCTGGTGCTTATCGGCGGATCGCGGTTTGCCCTGCGGGTGCTGGCAGAGCAGTCGTCGCCGGCCCGCGCAGGTACGTTGCGCCGTGCCTTGATCATTGGTGCCGGAGACGCGGGCGCGCTGGTGGTACGCGAACTGCAGAGAACAGCACAGCTCAACCTGCGGCCGGTGGGGCTGCTGGATGACGACCTGGCAAAGCAGAAGCAGGAAATTCACGGTGTTCCCGTCATTGGCCAGATTAAGGACCTCGGCGATGTGCTTGAGGACCAGACGATTGACGAAGTGGTCTTCGCGATCCCGTCGGCACCAGGCCGCATCGTGCGGATGGTGAACGATGCCTGCCGCCTGAAGGGCATACCCTCGCGAACGATGCCCGGGATCTATGAATTGATCGGCGGTCAAGTAAGCGTCAACAGACTGCGCGAGGTAGATATCACCGATCTGCTTCGCCGTGAACCCAGAGAAGTGAACGAAAGCATGATCGGGGGAGTCCTCTCGGGTAAGCGCGTCCTGGTGACAGGTGCAGGCGGCTCCATCGGCCTGGAGCTCTGCCGGCAGATCGCGCGCTGGGGGCCCGCGGAACTCGTGATGCTGGGGCACGGAGAAAACAGCATCTTCGAGGCCGTACTCGAGATGCGAGAGGCGGCCCCGGAATTGCACATCCTCCCGGTGGTGGCGGACGTCAAGGATCGCGCAAGGATCGTGGACATTATGGCTGCGCACCCGCCCGACGTCATCTTCCACGCCGCGGCGCATAAACACGTCCCGCTCATGCAAGCCAACGTTGCTGAGGCAGTAGCGAACAACGTATTCGGAACGCAGAATGTGGTGGAGACGGCCCTGGCGGCAAACGTCGGCCGGCTCGTGCTGATCTCAACGGATAAGGCCATCCGCCCGGCCAACGTCTACGGTGCGACGAAACGGTTGGCTGAGATGATCGTGCTGGAGGCGGCGCGCCGCACGGGGGCGGCCTACTCCGTGGTGCGCTTTGGGAATGTCCTCGGGAGTCGCGGGAGCGTGATCCCTCTATTCAAGCGTCAGATCGCGGCAGGCGGACCGGTGCAGATCACGCACCCCGACATGGAACGGTACTTCATGACGATCCCGGAGGCCGTTCACCTTGTGCTCCAGGCGGCGTCGATGGGTCGCGGAGGGGAAGCGTTCCTGCTCGACATGGGACAGCAAGTTCGAATCGTCGACCTGGCTGAGGACCTGATCAGGCTGTCCGGTTTGGAACCGGGTCGCGATATCGAGATCGAATTCACCGGTATTCGGCCGGGCGAGAAGTTGAGCGAGGAACTGTGGGAGCGGGGCAAGGTCTATCAGAAGACAGCCCACCCAGACATCGTCCGGTCGGAAAATGAGGACCAGGTAATCAATGGAGATCTCTCCGGCAAGCTTGCGGGTCTCCAAGCGCTCGTGCAGGCGGGTTCCGATGTGGAGATCATCGAGCTGTTGCAGACTTCCATCCCGGAGGCGGATATCAGCGAGGCGCCGGCGCCCGATATCACGGCGATCGTGTAATGCCCGAAGTCAGCCTGGAGCAGTGGAACGAGTACATCCAAGCCCTTCCCGATGTGCATTTCCTGCAGACCGGCGAATGGGGCGAACTTAAATCACGGTTCGGTTGGACCGCGGCGCGACTGATCGTTGGTTCCAGCGGTGTGCAGGTCCTATTCCGGCAATTGCCACTGGGCTTCACATTGGCTTACGTCCCCAAGCGCATCGCATCCCAGATCGCAGCCGCGGATGCGGACCCGTTGTGGAATGAAGTCGACGTGCTGTGCCGAAAGCGAGGCGCGATCCTGTGCAAGGATGAGCCGGATGCCTGGATCGAGGGTGATGCCTCGAAGAGTCCCAGCGGGCTTATACAGACCTCGCCGCGATTGTTCGCATCACACCATAATATCCAGCCTCGGCGGACCATCCTGGTGGACCTGCATCCCTCCGAAGACGAGATACTTGCGCGCATGAAGCAGAAGTGCCGCTACAACATCAGACTTTCGAGCAAGAAAGGGGTGACCGTGCGGCCCTGGGAGGACATCTCCGGCTTCCATGCGATGATGACGACAACGGGCGCACGTGATGGTTTTGCCGCACACTCTGAGGCGTACTACGCGGCGGCCCACGGCCTTTTCCATGCGCGGGGTCGGTGTGAACTGCTGCTGGCCGAGCACGAAGGCAGGCCACTGGCGTCACTCATGGTGTTTGCACGCGGCCGGCGAGCCTGGTACGTTTACGGCGCGTCCACCGATACCGACCGCGAGCGCATGCCCAACTACCTGCTGCAGTGGGAAGCGATGCGATGGGCTCGTGACCATGGTTGCGAAGAATACGACCTGTGGGGTGTGCCCGACGAGGATGAGTCCGCACTGGAGGCTGCATTTGAGGATCGGAATGACGGCCTGTGGGGGGTGTACCGCTTCAAACGTGGCTTTGGGGGGGAACTGAGGAGAGCCGCTCAAGCGGTCGATCGCGTCTACAATCCGCTCCTGTATCGACTGTACCTGCTGCGCACCTCCGCCCCGGACGCCGCATGAACGGAGCAGCAATGCGTGTGTTTGGAGGGACGGGGAGCGAGTGGAATAGCCTGGTTGCCAGGATGCCCGGGGCTCACTTGCTCCAGACATGGGAATGGGCCCAGGTCAAGGCGGAGGTTGGATGGAGCCCAATGCCGATGGTCTGGGAGGCAGAGGGACCGACCGCTACCAAACGGCCGGTTGCGGCGGCAATGATTCTGCGCCGACAAGTCTTGAGCCGCGGCTTTGTTCGCCGGTTATGTCTGCTGTATGCGCCGAAAGGCCCACTGCTGCAGTGGGATGACGAGAAGCTGCGCGCCACGGTTCTTTCGGACATGGAGTCCCTGGCGCGACAGGAACGAGCGATTCTGCTCAAGATCGATCCGGATATCGAGTTGGGGCGGGGATATCCGGATGCACCCGAGAGTCAAACTTCGAACCCGATCACGGAAGATCTGAGCCGACGCCACTGGAAATTCTCTGAGGGACAGGTGCAATTTCGCAACACGGTTGCGCTGGATCTGGCTCCCACCGAGGAAGAGCTGCTGGCCCGGATGAAACAAAAGACGCGCTACAACGTCAGGCTGGCAGAGAAGAAGGGTGTGACAGTTCGCGCGGGGACTCAAGACGACATCGCCGAGCTCTTCAGGATGTATGCGGAGACTTCCAGCCGGGACGGCTTCGTCATCCGGACGCCGGAGTACTACCGGAGCGTGTGGGAGACATTTCTGCGACCATTTGGGGGATATGACCAACCTTCGGCAGAGGCACTCATTGCCCAGGTCGAAGGACAGGACATCGCCGCCGTCTTCGTATTCTTTTTCGCGCAACGGGCGTACTACCTCTACGGCATGTCGCGAGAGGCGCATCGCGAGAAGATGCCCAACTACCTTCTCCAATGGAAGGCGATCCAACGCGCCAAAGTACTTGGCTGTCGGACCTATGATCTCTGGGGGGCACCCGATCAGCTGATAGAGAGCGATCCGCTGTGGGGTGTCTACCGATTCAAAGAGGGCCTGGGAGGTGAGGTTGTCCGCACGCCGGGGGCGTGGGACTTTCCGGCGAGCGCATTCTGGTATCGCATCTACACCCACGTCGTGCCGAGCATCCTGAATGTCATGCGCGCACGCGGGCGCCAGCAGACGCGTGCCGAGATGGACGGCACATAGGGTCCCCCGATACCGCCGTTTCAGCGCATCGAGAACCATTCTGAGAGCTCCAGGAGGCAATGTGGTTCCACGAATCCGATTCGCGCATTTGCCAACGCCGGTTGAACAACTTCCAAGACTCAGTAGTGTGCTGGGCGGTCCCCAGATCCTGGTCAAACGCGACGATCAGACCGGACTGGCCTTTGGCGGCAACAAGACGCGGAAGCTGGAATTCCTCATGGCGGAGGCCAAGGGGCTGGGAGCGGATGTCCTGGTAAGTGCCGGAGCGTTTCAGTCGAACCACTGCCGGCAGACAGCCGCAGCGGCCGCGAAATTCGGACTGGGGTGCGTCCTGGTGCTCACGGGCGAGGAGCCGGAGCAAGCTTCGGCCAATTTCCTGCTGGATCAGATCTTCGGTGCAGAGATCGTGGCAGTCAAAGACCGGGCGGACCGGGACCGCGTTCTGACGGAGACCACGGACCGACTTCGGGCGGAGGGGCGGCGGCCCTACCTCGTTCCGTACGGCGGCTCGAGCCCGACGGGTGCGCTGGGCTATGCCTTTGCCGTCGAGGAGCTCATGCAGCAAGATGTGCGTCCGGACTGGATCGTATTCGCAACATCCTCCGGAGGCACACATGCCGGCCTGGTACTCGGGCAGCGCGCTTTCGGTTATGAGGGCAAGATCATCGGAATCAGCATAGACGAGTCGATCGACTGGCTGCAAGCGCATGTTTCCCAGCTTGCCGCCGATGCCAGCGCGATGCTGGGACCGCGGATGGAAATCGCTCCAGCGCAGGTCCTCGCAAACGCTGATTACTGCAAATCAGGATATGGAGTCGTCACAGCGGCAGAGCAAGAGGCCGTTCGGCTGTTCGCCAGGACAGAAGGAATCCTGCTTGATCCGGTCTACACGGGGAGAGCAGCTGCAGGCATGATCGACCTGGTGCGCCGTGGGTACTTCAAGTCCAGCGAGACCGTGTTGTTCTGGCACACGGGCGGACAGCCTGCGCTCTTCGCGGACCGCTATGCTCACATGATGACCGAGGGGAAGCCGGAGACGAGCTGAATCGTTTTCTGCGCACAACGGTCAATCCAAACAGACTCGCGTCGGGGACTGACCGGTCCCGACCTCACAGCCCGGGGAATCGTGCTCCTGCCGGAGCAGGTCGTCGTAGAGTCTGGAGAGCGTGACGCACTCGATACCCGCGCTGGCAAAGTAGGGCAGGATCTTTGATGTGATGGTCATGTCCCAGCTCTCCTCCTGATTGATGCGGGGGATGGCTGGCTGGTCGCGTGTATGCATCAGAGCAATATCGCCAAAGTGTGCCTTGTGCGCGGTTGATACCCCGACATCCACGGCCCCGCCGAAGCCGGTGGACCACATGGTGGCCACCTTTCCATTCACGGCGCACATGTTCAGGAATGAACCGCTGAGGTTTCCGAACGGCGGACGGGCAAAACGAACCTCGGGAGTCGTCCCCAGGACCTGGCTCAGGGCAGCGTGCCAGCGATCGTAGTCGACTAGAAGCTCTGTGTTGGACTGCACCCATGGATCGGTATGGTCCCAGCCGTGATAGCCGAATTCGTGGCCGCGGGCGTGGAACCACGCCCAGATTCCAGGGTCCTTCGATTCATTATTGAGCAGCGCCTGTCCAACAGGGAACAGGGTAACGCGCGCCTCGGGATTCTCCAGCAACGCGTCCTGCAGCATGTGAAGCCTAGTCACCAAGAGGCAGTCATCATACGTGATGGACAATCTTGGAAACAGGGTGCTGCCGCGATAGATGATGGGGGCGGGGCGAGCAGCCTGAAGATCCAGCCGCGGCGCGGGCAAGATTGCGGACAGGGCGGCAATGCCACCCAACTTCAGGAAATCACGACGGGAAAACGAGTTCATGATTGAAGGATTGTAACCGGGCAAGCGGGCGACAACTAGAATAGTCTCCCCGAGAAGATCAGCAGGCCCAAGGCAATGAGGTGGAAGGTCAAAACGATGGACGCCAGGCGCCAGGGCCAACGCGGATCATTTAGCAGGCGGTTGTTCTTGTGTGTGCGGTCGAAGGCAGACGTGCCCGCCAGCAATACGCCGTGGTAGAGACCATAGACCAGGTAGTTGAGCGTGGTGCCGTGCCACACGCCCATTAGGCCCATGGTCAAGAGATAACCTACCGACGAGGCCACCTGACTGCTGTGGAACCATTTCCCCTTGAGGGCGGCGAAGAGGAAGCGGTTGTAGATGTGATCCCGAAACCAGAACGACAGGCTCATATGCCAGCGATTCCAAAACTCCCGGATGTCGCGGGAGATGAAGGGACGATCGAAGTTCTCAGGGGTGTGAATGCCGAGGATGTAACTGAAACCCACAGCGAAGGCACTGTAGCCGGCGAAATCAAAGAAGAGATAGAAGGTGTATGCGTACATGTACGAGGCAAGCGGCAGCATCCCGCCCGCCTGCGCCACCGGGTCCATCCAGTACTGTTTTATGAGCGCCGCAAGGATGAACTTGTAAAGAAAACCTGTGAAGATGCGATGAATGCCGAGATCGAGATCCTGCAGGACTTCGGCAACTCCCCGAGTTTGCGTCCAGTCGTCGGAGAACCGGCGGTAACGGTCGATGGGACCCGAAGAGACGGCCGGAAAGAAGAGCAGGAACGTGAGATAGCGGACGGGATCCAACCCGGTTATTACCTTGTCCTGGATCCCGATGAGTACATCCAGACTTCGGAATGTAATGTAGGAAAGCCCAATGAAAACGAGCGGATACTCGATACCTCTCATGGCGGCATACTTTGCAGCCAATAGAGGCAGCAATCCAAGCAGCAGGGCTACGTAGAACGCCCAACGATTGAGGAATCGCTTTCTGAGGGCGAGGAACGCGGCGGCAACCAGCCACTGAGTGAGCGCATATCCGAGAATGAGCGTGAACCCATTGAGCGGCCAAGCGGTGTTCCCCGTCAGACTCAAGTACTGGACGCCAAGCATGAAGAGCGTGCCGATGACGAGCCAGGTTCTCCAGAACCGGCGCAGAATTCGAAGCACCGCGCTGGGAAGCAGCGCGTACAGAGAGATCCCAAAGTAGAGGAAATCCGTGTAGGGGATCAATGAATCGTCCGTGCCAACTGCGGGCGGTCAACCTTGCCGTTGGCGGTGATTGGGAACTCGGGGATGAAAACGAACTTGCGCGGGACCATGTAGTCGGGCAGCCGCTCGGCCAGTTGCTGCCGGAGGCGCTGACTGAGCTCGAAATCGGTCCCCTGAGGCCTGCCGTTTAGGATGGCGAACGCAATCAGGTATTCCGCGCGACCGTCGCGCATGACCGGGATCACCACGGCGTCCTGGATATCCTTGAGCTTGTGCAAATTTGACTCGATGTCCCCGAGCTCAATGCGATAGCCATGCAGCTTGATCTGGAAATCCAAGCGACCCTCGAAAAACAACATTTCGCCTTCGAAATGACCAGCATCCCCTGTTCGATATGCGCGCTCTTCATCGAGCCTCAGGAAGGCACGGGCGCTGAGATCAGGGCGATTGAGGTAGCCGGGGCTGACATTCGGTCCAGCGATGACGATCTCTCCCCGTTGGCCGACTGCCACCGGCCTGCCTGCGTCGTCCTGAATAAGAATGCGCGATTCCGGTTTAGCGCGCCCCACAGGTAAAGGATTACTGCGAGCCACGATATCTTCCGTGATCTGAACCGAAGTTGTCGCCACCGTGGCCTCGGTGGGACCGTATGTGTTCCAGACCTCGGCGCCTGGAAAGCGGCGAAGGAGACCGGCGGCTACTTCGGGTGCAAGTGTCTCTCCACAGAACCAGAACTTGCGAACAGCGGGCAACATCTCCCGGGCGAACGTGGGTTGCATGAGGCACATTCGGGCAAATGAGGGCGTGGAAACCCATACCGACACGGAAGAGTTCGCAAGGGACTCGAAGAGGCGCCGCGGTTCACTGATCTGCTCCTGGCTGATGCTAAAAAGCGTGCCGCCGGTCGCCAGGCTTGAGTACAAGTCCATGACGGAGAGATCGAATGAGAAGGGGGCTTGATTCAGGAACACCTCGCCGGCGGTATTGAAGTGCTGCTCATCGAGAATCCACTCGACGAAGCTTTCCAGGCAGCCGCGCGTAATCATGACGCCTTTTGGGTCGCCGGTGCTGCCGGAGGTGAAGATGATGTACCAAAGGTCGTCAGTGGCGAAGTTAGCTGTGCTCTCCGCGTCTATCGGGCCTCCGCTGCGCAGAATTGCCGATATCCGGTCCGTGGTGTAGAGAGTGGCTCCTGCCGTTTCCACAATTGCGTCGATGCGCTGCTGGGGAAGGGAACTATCCAGTGGAACGTAGGGATGCCCGGCCTTGATGCTCGCCAGGAATCCGACGAGCATCTCATTCTGTTTGTGGCCAAGTATGGCGATGGGGCTGCGATCGTCGGCAAGGGAGCCGGTGAAGTGAGCTGCCAGCGAATTCGACTTGTCCCGCAGTTCAGCGTAGGTGAGGGTGCTCCGGCCGCTGATATGCGCCGGCCGCGTGGGGTGGCTCTGGGCCCAGCCGTCAATGA
Source organism: Anaerolineales bacterium (assembly GCA_036524055.1). GTDB lineage: Bacteria > Chloroflexota > Anaerolineae > Anaerolineales > Villigracilaceae > Fen-1038. The sequence goes on from DATDCZ010000074.1 coordinate 8,627, forward strand.
TGTGGATCAGATCCATCGACTAGAAGCCCTGATACACGAACTCGGTGGCGGAGAAGTTGCCCTTGCCATACAGGATCACAAGGCCGGCGATGATGACGAGGTAATATGCCGAGAGGAGGACGACCCGCCCCAAGGGACTACGGAAGAACGCGATGATAGATCTCATCCAACCTCTGATCGACGTATATCCATCCCTTGCGGCTGGCGTGTGACGCCAGGTCCATGCTGAAGTAGGGAATGCGCCCCCATTCGCTGCCATCCAGGACGGGAACGCCAAACGGATCCACCACCGCGTGCAGGCGTTCGTAGTAGGCGTTCTGGGCACGCTCGGAGACGCCGATGGTCTCCCACAGCGGCACGTTCATGGGGCTGCTCATGATGAGCGCGTCCGCTCCCATCTCGTTTATGACGCGCAGGGCTATCCTGAGGTCATCCCACTCGCGGGCGATCGTTACATCATTGATGAAGTCGTCGTCCTTGCTGCCAGGCGGGACCGTTCTTTCAAAGAGTTCCTTGATCTTTGGCCATTGGCTGTTATCGACCCCATACGGATTGCTATCTGTGTGATCGATCTGCTCGCGCTCAGCCTGCGTCATCAAGCCTTGCCAGTCCACCTGACGGACCTGGCGCTTCACGGTCACCTCGGCGGCCGAGAGGTGATGGATGTACTCGACAGTCGCATAGTGATCTTGAAGGTGCAAGATGGCCAAACGCAGATGCCCAAGTGGCCATGAGAGGTAGTGCAAGATCACTGCCAGGGGTGAATCATCCGCCACCTGCTGTACCGAGAAGAGCAGGAACGGATCGTCCTTCATTGTTTCCGGAAAATCCAGCATGCGCCTGGCTGCGAGCCTCTTCGTCTCGAGGGATATGCTGGGACTGTAGACGAGTTCGAGGGCGTGAAGCGCGGAGAAGTTGGCATCGTAATGGCGCTGGGCGACATCGCCGAAGGGTGCCATGGTCATGATCGCCGGTCCGACGGCGAAGATGACGCGGCGGCCCCGCAGGTCGGGCCCAAGTGCGGCGAGACGCTGGGCAACCGTCAGAGAAGAGCCGCCTTTGGTGGCGGCATTGTAGACCATGAAGCCGGTGGGGTACGTGCTGAAGAAGCGCGTGGCCTCGTACTTGGTCTCGAGCAGTACGAGTTCAGAGGCGCCGTAGATCAGGAGCAGATCGGTTTGCCTGAGGGCGGTCCGATCCATGACCGTTCCCATGCTGATCTCGGAGTGGTCAAGGGCCGCCACGGCATGCACGTATTTGTTTTCGGAATATTGCGCGTAGAGCGTGTAGGCAAGGGCCGCTGCCAGTGCGACGAGCAGTGCAACGGCGGTGGCCCACAGGTGCACAAGGCGATTCATGCCCCCGAGGTTCTTTCTGTGACGTAGTCGATGATCTTTTGGGGAGTGGCCCAGGATTCGCGATCGATATCGCTGGGTGATAACTCGATGCCGAAGTCCTCAGATAGGGCGAGGGTGAGTTCAACGGCGCCTAATGAATCCAGCAACTTGTGACCGAACAGGTCCACATGCGGATCCTTGCGCACCTGGTCGGTGCCGGTAAGCCGCTCCAACTCGTCCAAGACAGTTTCAGTGACTGACATAACGTATCCCGCTTGCCTCAGCGCCGCAGGATTATACCATCCGGCCTTAACCGGAGATTCCAGGCGATGTTATGGGCGTGAAACGCACGTCCAGAGCCAGGGCGCCATGGGCAAGGACGCGCAATGGGTTGATCTCAATCTGATCCAATTCAGGATGCTCGAAGGCGAGCCAGGAGAGTCTCACCAGGGCGTCAATGGCCGCGGCGCGATCTGCAGGCGGGATGTTGCGGAAGCCGCGAAGACGACGCCCTGCCCACGTTCGCTCCATCAGCGCCTCGGCTTCGAGTTCATCGAGTGGGGCAAGCGCGAACGCGACGTCGCGTATTGCCTCAGCTTCGACTCCGCCTGCCCCAAACATCACGAGCGGTCCGAATTGCGGGTCGCGGACAACGCCCAGGATGACCTCTTGCCCGTCAAGAATCTGTGCCTGGATGTGAACGCCTTCGATCCTGGCAGCCGGCGATTCCCGCCGCGAAGAATCGACGACTTGCGTATAGCCACTTCGAACAGAGGCAACATCCCGGATGCCCATTAGGACGCCGCCGACATCCGACTTGTGAACGATGTCTGGCGAGGCGATCTTCATGACGACGGGGAATCCAATTTCAGAGGCAAGCGCGGCGGCGTCGTCTGCCGAGGTGGCGAGCTTTGAGGCGGGCGACGGAATGCCGTAGGCGCTGATCAATGCAGCGGGGTCCTCATGCTTGGTCTCACCGATTCTGAACGGGCGGACAAGCACGTCGGAGGCTGGGCGCCGCCAGATCGAATAGCGCGAGAGGGCGGCAAGCGCGGAGGCGGCACGCTCCGGGAATGGGTACGTCGGGATGCGGTCTGAGGCGAAGGCCTGGAATGCGGCTTCGGTGAGTTCGGATCCGAGTAGGGCCACTACGACGGGCTTATCAGATGCCTGGATGACGGGAATGAGCGCCTTGGCGACGGCCTCGGCGGTGTACATCGGAGGGGGAGGCAGAATGACGATGGCGGCGTGAGTGGCCGGTTCCTGCAAGAGCACGTCGAGGCAGACGGCGTAGTCGTCGGGCGAGGCGGACGCCAGCATGTCAATGGGATTCTCGATGCTGGCGGCCGCCGGCAGGCGCTCTTTCAGTTTGGCGCGAGTTGCGCTGCCCGGGCGTGCGAGTTCCAGCCCGAGCGACTCGAGGGCGTCGGCAGCGATCACGCCGGGTCCACCGGCGTTGGTGAGCACGCTGACGGCGCGGCCAGCCGGCAGCGGGCAGCACTCCAAGGCGTGTGCCCAGTCGAACAATTGCTCGGTCGTCGAAGCCCGAAGAATTCCGCATTTCTCGAAGGCGGCGTCGAAGGCAGAATCGGAGCCCGCCATGGCAGCAGTATGCGATGCGGCTGCTTTGCGACCCGATTCCGTGCGGCCCACTTTGATCGCAACCACCGGTTTGCGAGCGGTCACTTCACGGGCCGCGCGCACGAATTTGCGACCATCGGACACACTTTCCATGTACAAGGCGATGACCCTGGTGTCATTGTTCTCAGCCAACGCCGGAAGGACATCGGTCTCGGTGATATCGGCTTGATTGCCGAGGCTGATAATCTGGGAGAAGCCGAATGCCTGGCGGCGCGACCAGTCCACGACGGCGGCGCAGAAGGCGCCCGAATGCGAGGCGAAGGCAATGCCACCGCGTGGGGGCATTGGGGGCTGCAGGAAACTTGTGTCAAAGGGGAAATGCGTGTCGATGACGCCGATGCAATTGGGGCCCAGGATGCGCATGCCATGCTCGCGGGCAAAAGCGGCAACCTCAGCCTCAAGTGCAGCGCCGTCTGCGCCGGCTTCGCGAAAACCGGCCGAGATGAGGATGGCAGCCCGGATACCGCGATTGGCACATTCAGCGAGCGAGGGGCGCATTGCCGCGGCCGGGATCACGAGCACCGCAAGATCGACCGGATCGGGCACCACCGCCACGCTGGTCTGCACCGGGCGCCCGAACAACTGGCCGGCATGCTGGCTTACGAAGTGTATGGCGCCGGCATAGCCGCTCTGCGTGAGATTGCGAGCGATGCCGTATCCCAGCTTGTGCTCCGAACTGGATGCGCCAACCACGACTATTCCACTGGGCTGGAAGAACGGGAGCAGAGATCTATCCATTTGAGGCTCGGTGGTGAAGCTCAATGGAGACGGGCCCACGACGATGCGATGGAGTCGCGGCTTCCCAGCGGTGATCGGCCCGGTGCATCACCACTTCTCGTAATGAACGACGTCATTCAGCGACCGTCGACCCCCTTTTTTGGGGGCGGCGCGGATGATCTGCTCGTCGCGAGGATAGCCAAAGGACAACATGATCCTGAGATGGTATTCCTGGGGAAACCCAAGAATCGCGCGGGCTTTCTCAGGATCATAGATGGAGGCGGGGCACGAACCTACACCCAGATCCCAAGCCGCGAGCTGCATGTAGGCGGCCGCTTGACCGGCGTCAAACATCGTCTGGAACCTGGCAGAGGGATCCGGTGTCAGGATTGCCACACCGAGTGCAGCCCCTGCCAAGTGCCCGGCCCATTCGCCGCAGGTTGAAAGCTCATGGAGGGTCCGACTATCCTGTACGGCAACAAAGTGCCAGGCCTGCTCGTTCTTTGACGATTGTGCCCGCCGCCCGGCATTCAGGATGGTCTCGATCGCCGAAGGAGCCAGAGGCAGCTCCTTGAAGTGGCGGACGGCACGTTTCGTTCGTATGGCTTCGGATACATTCATCCACACGCTCCCGCACGGCCATGCATGCCGCAGAATCTTGAACGAGTATAATTCACAAAGTGCATGCAGCGCCCGATACAAGAGACTATATGAGCTCGGCAGCCCTGCTGATGCTGGCAGGGTGGGGTGGTCTCGTCCTGCTGATATTCGTTTTTCAACTTCCGCCGCTTGTTTGGGCGAGGTGGGGCTTTTTCGCCCTGTGGTTCACCGCCCTCAGCGGGACCGCGCTGCCCCTCGCATATTTCCTGAATTTGCGCTTTCCATCAACGCCAGCTGTGGAACCTGCTGCCATCGTCCGGCAAGCGTTATGGGTGGGAGTGTACGGGTCGGTGATCGCCTGGCTGCAGTTGGGACATGTCATGGCCTTCTGGATTTGGATCGGGCTGGCGGCGGGATTGATCGCCGTGGAGTACCTGATACGTCTCAGGGAGCGCGCCCTTTGGACGCCGCCGGCTCATGATGGGGGAAGCCATTCCCGACAGAGGACTCTGGACGCAGACATCGAAGCTTCAGCGCTCCAAAGCGATGAGTGAATTGCAGCATCTTCCATCTGTCGAGAAAATTCTACAAACCGAATCAGCGATCGCATTGAGTGAGGCGTACGGCAGGCCACTCACGCTGCGGGCGGTACGCCTAACGCTGGACACACTGCGGCGACGGTTGATATCAGATCCGAAAGCGGCCGCGCCCGCCGTGGATTCGATCCTCGACGACACGGAGCAGCTCCTCAAAGAATGGACCAAGATCGCGTACGGTCCTGTCATCAATGCCACCGGTGTCATCCTGCACACGAATCTCGGCCGCGCTCCGGTTTCTCGGGCGACCGCCGCAGCCATGGCGGAGGCTGCCCTCGGATATTCCAACCTTGAGTTTGATCTTGGTTCCGGGAAGCGCGGGCAACGGGGCCCTGGCGTCGAGGAGGTGATCCGGCAGATAACGGGCGCGCCGGCGGCAATGGTGGTCAACAACAATGCGGCGGCGGTGCTGCTTATCCTTACAGCGCTGGCAGCGCGAAAGAAGGTGGCCATCGCCCGTTCGCAGCTGGTGGAAATTGGCGGCGGGTTTCGTATGCCGGACGTCATGCGCCAGTCTGGCGCACGACTGGTAGAGGTGGGCACAACGAACAAAGTCCGCCTTTCCGATTATGAAGAGGCCTTTCCAGAAACAGGGGTCATGGTACGGGCCCATCGATCCAACTTCAAGATGGTGGGCTTCACTGAGGAGCCGCCGTTCGAAACCGTGGTTGCTGCAGCGCATCGCGCCGGTCAGATCGTGGTGGATGACCTGGGATCCGGGGCCTTGCTGGACACGGCGAGATTCGGGCTCGAGCACGAGCCGATGGTGCAGGAATCCCTAGCGGCGGGAGCTGACGTGGTATGTTTCTCCGGCGATAAGCTTGTTGGGGGACCGCAGGGAGGCATAATCGCCGGTACTGCGGAGATAGTGGCGAAGATCTCAAAGCACCCGCTTGCGCGGGCGGTCCGCGCGGATAAAGCCACGCTTGCCGGAATGGGGGCTACGTTGATGCACTTCCTGAGAAATGAAGCGGAGAAGGAAGTCCCGGTCTGGCGCATGATCGCCCTGTCACCGGATGAGCTGAAGCAGAGAGCCGCGGGCTGGGCAGTGGCGGTGAGGAGGGGCGTGGTTCGTAAGAATGAGTCGACGCTTGGCGGCGGGAGCCTGCCCGGCGATTCGCTGCCGACATATGTGCTTTCCCTGGATATCGCAAAAACGGAGGAATTCCTGTTGAAGCTCAGGAGCCTGAACACGCCGATCATCGGACGCGTCGAAGAAGGACAGGTGCTGCTGGATCCGCGAACAGTTCAACCAGACGAGGACGACGCACTTACCTCAGGACTACGATCAGCTCTGGCGGAGATGTTATGAGAACCGATCTGGATGGTTTGATTGGAAAGGCGGGACTGGATGCAATCCTGGTTTTGGGAAACGCGGCCCACAACCCGCCAATGTACTATCTGACCGGAGGCGGGCACCTCAGCAATGCTGTGCTGGTGAAGAAGAAGGGGCAACCGGCGGCGCTGTACTGCAATGCCATGGAGCGCGAAGAGGCGCGCAAGAGTGGCCTGGCGGTTGTTCCGCTTACCATCAACGCGGTGGATTCTTTGGTCAAAGACCCGCGTGAGATCCTTGGGGCGCAGGCGATTGTCGGTGGGCACCTTGGCCTATACGGGACGCTTGACGTAGGGGACCTGCTGACATTCGAGGCGAAGATCCGCGAGGCGTACCCCGAAATCCAAATTGCGGGCGAACCTAAAGATGATTCCATATTCCTTCGCGCCATGGAAACCAAGGACGAGGCGGAGGTCGAACACATCCGCAAGATGGGGCGCGTGACCACCGAGGTGGTCCGCAGGGTTCAGCAAATGCTCACATCGTCCGAGGTGCGGGCGGATGAGGTATTAATCAAGAGTGACGGGCAGCCGCTGAGGGTGGCAGATGTAAAGAGCCAGATCGCCCTGTGGCTGGCCGAACTGGGCGCCGAGGAGTCCGAGGGATGCATCTTTGCCATCGGCAAAGATGCCGGCGTTGCCCATTCGGAAGGCTCGCCGGATGATCTCATCCGGCTCGGAAGAATGATCATCTTCGATATTTTCCCGGCCGAGGCAGGCGGCGGCTACTTCTATGATTTCACGCGCACCTGGTCCCTCGGCTACGCTTCCCCCGAGGCTCAGCAACTGTACGGCGAAGTGCGAGCGGTCTACAACAAAGTACTGGAGAATATCGATCTCAACGTAGCATTCAAGGAATACCAAAGACTGGTTTGCGAGGAGTTCCACGCACGGGGGCATGACACGCCCATGCATACCGAGGGGGTGCTGGAGCACGGCTATGTGCACTCTTTAGGGCATGGAGTTGGGCTCAACGTGCATGAACGACCATGGAGCCGACACACCTCGGCCGACGATAATATCCTGCGGCCAGGAGTGGTAGTCGCGATCGAGCCCGGCCTGTACTACCCTGAAAAAGAGATGGGAGCCCGGATCGAAGACACCTACTGGGTGCGGCCGGATGGCACCCTGGAGCTGCTGGCGGACTACCCGTATGACCTCGTTCTACCCATGGAAAAATGGACGAAAACGCAGGGGCGCTGAGAAGCGCCCGCATCCTTGCGATCGAGACATCCTGCGACGAGACGGCGTGCGCGGTGGTCGACAATGGACGCGCGCTGATCGCCTCCACGGTCGCGTCCCAGATGGATATCCACGCGAGGTTCGGCGGTGTCTTTCCGGAAGTGGCCTCACGACAGCACGTCCTGGCCATCGTTCCCGTGATCGAGCAAACACTCGAACAGGCGCATGTGACGCTGGAGGGCGTCGACGGAATCGCTGTGACCCGCGGGCCGGGCCTAGCCGGCTCCCTGGTGGTGGGCATGAATGCGGCGAAGGGGCTCGCCCTTGGACGAGGTTTGCCTCTCATCGCAGTCAATCACCTGGAGGGGCATCTGTATTCTGCCTGGGTGCGCAAGGCAGGTGAAACTGCAGGACCAGAACCGGAGTTCCCACTCTTGGCCTTGCTGGTTTCAGGCGGGCACACGGAGCTGAATCTGATGACAGGGCACTTGAAGTATGAGCGCCTGGGTTCAACGCTGGATGACGCAGCCGGCGAAGCGTTCGACAAAGTCGCGCGACTGTTGGGCTTGGGATATCCCGGTGGGCCAGCGATCCAGAAGGCTGCAGAGGACGGGGATCCGCGGCGATTTGCCTTCCCGCGGGCATGGCTGCCTGACTCCTGGGATTTCTCGTTCAGTGGCTTGAAGACGGCCGTCTTACGCGAAGTCAAGGCTCACGCCGGCAAGGGCGGCGCAATGCCGGTCGCGGATCTTGCCGCTTCCTTCCAAGCCGCGGTGGTAGACGTGCTCTTCCGAAAGGCCATGGATGCGGCTCGCGACCGCGGGGCCAGGGCGATCCTTGTGGCTGGGGGAGTATCGGCGAATGGGGCTCTGCGCGATGCTTTCCTGGGGCAATCGGAATTCCCCGTGCATATTCCCCCACTGTGGCTGTGCACAGACAATGCGGCGATGATCGGCGCCGCGGGCTACTACCGGCTCGTGCTCGGCCATCAGGCTGATATGGCCATCGACGTTGAGCCCACCTGGCCGCTAACCTGAAGCACAGCGAGAATCACCCGATAGAAGTGCAAACCGCGTTCGGGGCAGAAGACCCGAGCGCGGTTTGTTAGAGGAGAATGCGACCTTCATTATACAAACGCGCCTAAAAGCAGACTGAGCTTGAACTTAGGCGTCAATTAGAGATTTGTCACCTGGAGATCAGCGAAGGGCTGCCCGCAGATCGTCCAGCGAAATGGGCCCCTCACGCACGATGATAAGTTCCTCGCCGGTGCAATCCACCACGGTGGACGGTATGCCGCCCGGGGTAGAGCCGCCGTCCAAGACAATTTCCACCCTGCCGTCCAACTGGTTCAGAACTGCCTCCGCTGTCGCTGGACTTTGCGCGCCCGAGATATTTGCAGAGGTCACCGCCAGTGGCCCCGAGAGGGCCAACAGCCCTCTTGCGGCGGTATGGTCCGGCACTCGAACGCCAACCGTGGGGCCAGCGACCGTCTCCGGGACGCTGGGATTCTTAGGAACGACGATCGTGAGCGGACCCGGCCAAAATTGCTGAACAAGACGCACTGTTCTATTGGTTATTGTCGCAGCCACCAGGGGCAACTCCGCGGCAGATGCAATTAGGACAGGGATGGCCTTCTCAGGCGGCCGATCCTTGGCTGCATAGATCCTCGCAACCGCGGCCCCATCGAATGCCAACGCGCCAAGGCCGTAGACGGTGTCCGTTGGAAAAGCAACCAGGCCACCTTGCCGAAGGACGTCCGCGGCCTGGCGGAGATTCCCTGGCGCGGCTGCGTCCAGCACGAGTGTCTTCACACGCCGCCGTTGAGCTGAATTTCCAGCAGCCGGTCGCTGCCGGCGAGGTCCTTGTGCAGGTGGATGGCGGCCGAGTGAAAGGCGTCATACGCGAGTGAAAGAACGGAAGGACCGTTCCGGGACTCAATTTCGAGCAGCATGAGGCCGCCAGGCGCCATCCACCGTGGGGCCACGCTGAAGAAGCGGCGGTACGGCTCCAGTCCATCGCGGCCGCCATCCAGTGCAAGACTGGGCTCGCGCCCAAATACCGGCAGGCCGTGCAATTCGGTCGTGGGGATGTACGGCAAGTTCGCGCAGATCAGATCGAGATGCTCATCCGTGGAAAGGTTCTCAGCGTGGGGTGGCAGAATGTCGCAGGCGGCGAACTCGATTCGGTCTGCCACGCCGAATTTGCGAGCGTTGGCGCTGGCCACATGTAGCGCAGGGGTTGATATGTCAGTGGCAAGAACGTGTGCATCAGGCACATGCATGGCAATGCTGATGGCGATGCACCCGGAACCTGTACCGATGTCGGCGATCGTTCGCCGGTCGGCGGCAGCTTGCAGCCATGCAATCGCGTTCTGCACAAGCAGTTCGGTCTCCGGCCGCGGGATCAGGACATCCGGGGTGATATCGAAATCCAGCCCGAAAAACTCGTGATGTCCGAGCACATAGGGCAGGGGTTCGCCGCGCTCCAATCGCTGCCAAACCTGCTCGATTCGCTGGCCCGTTTCGGCATCCAAAGGGGAATCCACATGCGCCAGCACCCATGTGCGCGGCCGGCCAAGGACATGCGCCAGCACAACCTGGGCATCCAGCTGTGGCGTGTCACTGAAGGTGGCAAGGCGCGTGGCACCCTGGGTAAGAAGGTCACGCAATTGGGGAGACATCTCTTAAGTGCGCGATTCCACTGTGCCAGCCGCCATGAGGCGATCCGCCTCATCGCGCGCAGACAACTCGTCAATGAAACCTTCGATACCGCCGCCCATGACACCCGGAATGTTGTAGATGGAGGTGCCTGTGCGGTGATCGGTAACGCGGTTCTGCGGAAAGTTGTAGGTGCGGATCTTCTCGGAGCGTTCGCCGCTGCCGATCTGCGCCCGCCGCGTGTCATCCTGCGCGGTGCGACGCTTTTCCTCTTCAATCTCATAGAGCCGAGCCCGAAGGATTGCCATGGCCCTCAGGCGATTCTGAAGTTGTGAACGTTCATCCTGACAGGCAACGACCATTCCGGTGGGGAGGTGAGTGATGCGGACTGCGGTGGAGTTCTTCTGAACGTTCTGACCACCCGCGCCGGAAGAACGGTAGACATCGACACGGATGTCGGATTCAGGGATCTCTATATCGACGTCCTCGACCTCGGCCAGGACCGCCACCGTGGCCGTTGAGGTGTGAATGCGGCCGGAGGCTTCCGTGGCAGGCACGCGTTGGACGCGGTGGACGCCCGATTCATACTTAAGCCTGGAGAAGGCGCCCCGGCCTTTGATCTCGAATATGACTTCCTTGTAGCCCCCGATGCCTATGGCATTCTCGGAGAGAATCTCCGACTTCCAGTTCTGGCGCTCGGCGAAACGGGTATACATGCGAAACAGGTCAGCGGCAAAGAGGGCGGCCTCGTCGCCACCAGTCCCGGCGCGGATCTCGACGATGACGTTCTTCTCATCGCGAGGGTCGCGCGGGACGAGGAGGAGCTTGATCTCCTTTTCGAGCGTCTCTATCCGGGGCAGCAGAGCATCCACATCGGCCTGGGCAAGGCCACGAAGCTCTGCATCGGTTTCTGTGTCGGACGTGAGAATGGCGCGGGCCTGCTCAAGAGACTTGAGCGCCCGGCTGTACTCCCGCGATTTCTCGACAAGCGGCTCAAGGTCGGCCCGCTCCTTGTTGATGGCGGCGGCGCGTTGATAGTCGGCACCAACCTCGAGCAGCTGCTCCCCGAGATCCTCGAAGTGTTTCGTGATGGCGTCCAACTTCTCGAGCATGCAATTCCCATTCCACAATATAAAGGACACGAAAGACACGCGGGATCACGCGGGTGTCTCTGTGTCCTGTGCGATTGCCCTACTTGCGCGACGGATTATACCCGCGAAGCGCAATCGCTACACGTTAATGAAGAGCTGCAGCACAAACGAGACGATGATCACGATCGTAAGGATCACGAAAACGAGTTGTGCGGTGGATATCCGGCGCGCCGGAGTTTTGGACGGTCTTGGGCGGGACATTAGCTTGGAAACCCTTCTTTCAGATTGATCAAGGTCGAAGGCCGCAGTCTTATTCGAGGCTCGTCTTGATGGAGCGCGCCGCGTTTTCGGGTACCACGGTCTTCAGGTCCTCGAAAGACGCTTCGCGGATGGCATCGATTGAGCCGAAATGCTTCAGCAAGGCCTTGCGACGGGCAGGGCCTACGCCAGCGATGGCGTCCAGCTGCGAGGCCAGACCCAGCTTGGTGCGCTTGTTGCGGTGCGACGTGATGCCATAGCGATGCGCCTCATCGCGAATGCGCTGCAGCAAGTATAGCGCGGGTGAGTGCCGGGGGAGGACCATGGGCGCTGACTTCTCCGGGAAGAACAGCTCCTCATGCTGCTTTGCCAGCCCGACCACGGGCACCTTCCCGAAGAGGCCAAAGCGCTCGAGGACTTGAGTTACCCTGCCCAGCTGGCCCTTGCCGCCGTCGATGATGACCAAGTCGGGGAGGAATGCGAACGAGGGGTCGGGCTTGAAGCCAGGCTGCTTCTGGCCCTCGCGGGAGGCATCCCAGCGACGAAATCGCCGCGTCAGCATTTCCTCCATGGAGGCAAAATCATCCGGCGCTCCAACCACGCTTTCGATGTTGAAGCGACGGTAGAGGCGCTTGCTGGCCACACCCTGCTCGAACACGACCATCGCCCCGACGATCGCCGTGCCCTGCGTGTTGGAAACATCGTAGCACTCGATGCGATTGGGAGGCGCGGCCAAGCCAAGGGCGGTCTGCAATTCCGAGAGCGCCTGCTCCTGCTTGTGCGCATCAGCCTGCCACTGTGCTCGCAAGGCGGTGAGCGTCTCGGCAGCATTTTCGGCTGCCATCTCAACCAGTTGATGAGGCTGGCCATCCTTCGGAACGACAAAGTCGACGGCATCGGCGCCCCGGTGAGCCCTGAGCCACTGGCTGATGATGCGGGCCTCTTCGATCTCCTCCGGAAGCATCACCTGTCGAGGGATGGTGGCAGCCTCGGTGTAGAACTGCTTGACGAATTGAGTCATGACCTCGGCGCTTGCGGCATCCTCGGTGCCCTCGAGGACAAAGTATTCACGACCGATCAGCTTTCCACCGCGGATGAAGAAGACCTGGACGCAGGCCTCTCCATCCGACCGAGCCAGAGCCAGGACGTCTGAGTCAAGGTAATCGGCCGGGAAGACGATCTTCTGGCGTTCGATCACCGCCTGGACCGCCTTAAGCTGATCCCGCAACGCGCCGGCGCGCTCAAAGCGCATCTCATCTGAGGCATGCTGCATCTCGTCTTGAAGACGCGCCACAATGTGCTCACTGCGACCACCGAGAAAGTCCATCAGATCGGAGATCATCTGTCGGTACCCGGCCTGATCGATTGCGCCGATGCAGGGAGCGGTGCAGAGCTTGATGTCATGATACAGGCAGGCGCGCTGGTCCTGTCCGGTGATCACTCGATCACAGGAAAGATACGGGAAGATGCGTCGGAGGGCATCCAGTGTTTGGTATACGGCCCAGGCCGACGTGTAGGGCCCGAAATAGCGAGAACCGTCCTCCGCCATCTGGCGTGTGACCGTGACCTTCGGAAATGGGTCAGCCCAGTGAACCTTTATGTAGGGATAGCGCTTATCGTCCTTCAGGCGGATGTTGTACCTAGGGCGGTGCTTCTTGATGAGGTTCATCTCAAGGATCAGTGCTTCCAGCTCCGATCCCACAAGAATCCACTCAATGTCGGCAACATCCCGGACCATCCGGCGCGTCTTGGCGTCCTGCCCTGTATCCGCGTGGAAGTACGACCGCACCCGGTTGCGGAGGTTCACGGCCTTGCCCACATATATGATTGTGGAGGCCGAGTTCTTCATGATGTAGCAGCCCGGCTTGGTGGGAATCGTCGCCAGGATGCCTAGAATCTTGTCAGAGATATCCATTCTTTTTCCGGGTGCCAGGTCGAAAGTTCTCCGGATTCAGCAGAACCGTCTTCCGAGCTGCGGCGGCACTCCAGGCAGCATTTTACCCGCATCGCATGTGGGAAGCCGGTGTTCTGGCTATTCAGGGAACACCACCCTGATACAATTCGGGCTGACCAACCAGGAGGCTGAAATGTCGAACATGCCAACCGCAAGCGCGACATCCGGATCGTTCATACAAACGTGGATCGATGCACTGACGAAGCCACGTGAGGCAACCTACAGCGCCATCGCGGCATCGCCGCGGGCAAAGGCTATGACGGGGTACGTGTGGGTTTTCCTTACGTCCATCCTAACTTCGATCGTTACATACATCGCCCAGGGCGCACAAATTCAGAAACAACTTGAGAGCGCAGGGACAGAGCTGGGCTCCCTGGGTGGTACCCTTGGGACTGGCGCCCTAGGATTGCTCTGTGCCGCTCCCCTGGGCGCCGTAGTGGGAACCCTGCTGTTTGCCATTATGGTGGCGATCATCCAGTGGATCGCCAAGATGTTTGGGGGCAAGGGCAACAACGATCAACTTGCCTATACGCTTGCGGCAATCGCCGCGCCGTACTCCCTGGTGACGGCCGTATTCATGCTGCTTTCGATGATCCCGTACGTGGGCTTGTGCTTCAGCATAGTATTGGGATTGGGCGGACTATACGTTTTCGTGCTTCAGATTATGGCTGTAAAAGGCGTGAACCAGTTCGGATGGGGACCGGCCATCGGCTCGTACCTCATTCCACTGGCGGCAATATTCCTGGTGTGCTGTGTGCTGGTGGGGATCGTGGCAGCGATCAGCGGAGCAGCTCTGGGAGGGATCTTCAGCACCATCAACCAGAGCACATTCCCGTAATCCCGACGACCGGCTCACATCCTTTTCTTACACGAAGAACTCCCGCGTTGGCGGGAGTTCTATTTTCCGAGTGTGACCACCATATCTGCCATGTAGAGCGAATGCTGATAGGCTGTCTCGGCGCCGCCCTCACCAGTGATTGCCTCGACGCGCTCATTTCCGTTCAGGTCCGTGCCGGCGAGCATGTTATCGGACAAGGCCACCGCCCTTCGGATCAACGCGCCCATCGAGGGATCGAACGGTGCCGCCAGGATCTGTTTCGTGATGTCGCGCAGCTGCGTGGTCCAACCATCCAGATTCCGAGTGGCGACCATCACGTGTTCCCCATGACTCTGCATGTTATCCGTCGCATCGTCGGCGGTCGCGGCGAACTGGGCATGATCGAAGGAGCCCTGGATATAGCCTGAGTTGTCTCCGTTCAGCAGCAAGCCATAGCCATCGCCGGGGTCCTCGACCTGCCCATCGCCATCCCAATCCGCATAGGAGGAGCTCTGCGCCCCAACTATCAGATTGAGCAGGTCTTCGGCCGCGGAGCGGGTGCCAGCTTCATCACCCGATTCGTAGGCACTGAGCATCGACTTGGAAGTCGTACTCGCCAGCCTCCCATCCTGAAGGAGGCCATCGAGCAGTCCCGTGCCCTTGGGCGCACGGCCGAATGAGACCAAGAGATGGCGAACGTGCAAAAGGGCATCCGGGGGTAGCGTGGTTGAATAGGCCACCTTGCCCGACGGATTTGGGCTCGGGTCGGGATCCGGCTCGAGGGTCAATTCGACGCCGTTGTAGAAGGAAAGCAGATTACGGCCTTCCGCATCGACAAATGTGGCGGTGCCATTGCCAGTTGCATCGAGCTGGAGATAGCCCACTGAGCGGCGCTCTTCTCCGGATTCCGCCACGAGCCAGATTTCGTACTGCGAGCCCGATTTGGGAGCTGGCATGCTGGTAGCCTTGAAGGTGACTTCGTCAACCAGGGAAGCCCCATCCTGGAAGCGAAGAACACCGATGGGATCCCCTACCGCCGGGCCAGCTGGAGCCGCAACGTCAGTCGACGGCGCGCCGGTTGATTCATCGGATGCGGCAACGGGGGGCGAGGTCAACGATCGAACTCCCAGAATGCCCGCGAGTGCCACAATGATGAGGCCGGCTACCGCCGCAGACAGCCACGTCCGCATGCGAAGCTGAGGTCTGGCGGCCACAGCCTCTTCGATCACAGTGGCGGCTTCCGAGGCTGGGATTTCGCTACGCTCCTCCGCCACCGCAGAGGCGGCGCCAAGAGCGACGACGAACTCCCTTGCCGATGCGAATCTCCTGGGCGGATCTTTTTCCAGGGCGCGCCCGAGAACCTGTTCGAGGCCCACCTGCAAGCCGGGGACTGGCGGCGGGGCTTCGCTGATGTGCATCTGCAGGACCGCCAGCGCAGAATCGGCCTCAAACGGAACGCGGCCGGCCAACAGCTCATAGAGCACAATGCCCAAGGAATAGATGTCGGAACGAGCGTCCACGGGTGAGCCGGCGGCCTGCTCAGGGCTCATATATGCGGGCGTTCCGGCAATCTGACCGCGGGTCGTCTGCTGCGCAGAGCTGAGGAAGCGGACCAGTCCGAAGTCGGTCAACACCGCGTGGACGTCCGCAGGCAGCGGTTTGCCCGCTTGAAGCGGCGCCGAGGGGGAGGTGAGCAGGATATTCGCCGGTTTGACATCGCGGTGTATGACGCCGCGTTCGTGAGCATACTGGAGGGCCTCCCCGATGGCGGAGACCAGGTTCACGATCGTAGGCAGGTCAATGCGGAGGCCGTTCTTGTGCAACGCGCGCATGTGATCGGCGAGGGACACACCGGGCACATACTCCATGATGAGGTAGGCACGGCCGTCGATTGTATCGAAATCGTGCACCTGGACTATATTGGGGTGGCGCAGCATGGCGACCACGCGCGCTTCCCGCTGAAATCGGTCGAGCAGATCCGGATCGTCAGCGGATTGACTGTTAAGAACCTTGACTGCGACAGCGCGTTGCAGAGTGGTGTGCCGACCGAGGTAAACGTCAGCCATGCCGCCGCGCGCAAGCAGCAACTCGACATTTACCTTGCCCAAGGTCTTGCCCACCCAGCCGGCCATGTCCGGCATTATACACGACCGACAATGTCGTAATTTCGACGGGAGGAGGCGGTCCGTAAGGCGCGGCCCCAAATCGGAGGCGTCTGCCGCGGCCATGCAATTGCCGAGGCGGTCGGGCGGGCTGCGGTAGGCAAATCATGTAGAATAGTGTCCCATGGCTGACTCAGACGGGACATTGGAGCTTCACATCGGCCATCTCCTCAGGGAGAAAGGGCTCAAGCTGGCTGTGGCCGAATCCTGCACGGGGGGCCTGGTTGCGGACCGGATCACGGACGTCCCGGGCTCGTCGGATTACTTCCTGGGTGGAGTTGTGGCATATGCTTATGAGGCCAAGGTGGCCTTGTTAGGCGTTTCATGGGACACGTTGCATGCCTTTGGGGCTGTGAGCCGCGAGACGGTGCTCGAGATGGCCCGCGGTGCGCGCAATGCACTGGGTGCGGACCTGGGCATTTCCGTGAGCGGCATAGCCGGGCCGGGCGGGGGGCTACCCAACAAGCCTGTGGGCACCACCTGGATAGGACTGAGCTCTGCCGGAGAAGAGCGCGCTTATTTGCGCGTGTTCGAGGGTGACCGCCGTCGTAACAAGGCGGAGGCTGCCGAGGCGGCGCTTGCAGCACTGCTCGACTATCTTCTCGGGCGCCCAGCATGAGGACTGTCGTACTCGTCTCGGCGGATGCCGAGTGGCGCGTCGTCAAATCCCTGCTTCAAATCTCAGAGACATCAATCAGCCCGGTTGGGGAGTACTTCGGCCACAAAGTCGAGCAGTGGCCTGTCACTGTTTTTCACGGAGGCTGGGGGCGGGTGTCCGCGGCGGCAACGACCCAGTACGTCATCGACAAGATGTGCCCAGACCTAATTATCAACCTGGGAACGTGCGGCGGCTTTGAGGGGCGAATCGAACGCGGCGCAATCATCCTGGCTGTGAGGACGATCATCTACGACATATTAGAGCAGATGACCGACCCCGCAGAGGCGATAGAGCACTACTCAACCACGTTGAAGATGCCATGGCTGCCGCGGGAGTCACCCACACCGGTGAAGCGCGGGCTCCTAGTCTCAGGGGACAGAGATATCGTCGCCGGCGACATTACGGGGCTGATCGACCGCTATGGTGCTGTCGCAGCCGACTGGGAGTCAGGCGCGATCGCCTGGGTGGCCGACAAGAACTCCCAGCCGCTCTTGATTCTACGAGGCGTCAGCGACCTGGTTGGAAATGCAGGGGGTGAGGCCTACGGCGCGTATGAGCTCTTCATTGAGCGAACGCGCGGGATCATGGGCGAGCTTTTCGCTGCCTTGCCAATCTGGCTGAGCGAGATAGAAAGACAACTTCCAGCACGCTAGGAGCATCCCACCGGCGCCCCATGCGCTGGGGCGTTTCGATTCCCGACGAATTACCGGGTTCAAAGCGCGGCCGATGAACAGGATCTGACCTGTGCCTGTGTCGCGGACGACGAAAATGAATGGTGGATCCACGATCAGCTAAAACGGAGGTATGAGGGCGCTGGTCGGGCCCACCGTGATGGCAGTGGCGGCGGTCTCGTGACCGAAAGCCACGGCGCGCTGGTTCACAGCTTCTGCGGCAACCGAGATAAGACCTCACCCTAGGTTTCAGAGGTCCTGCACTCATAACACGCGGGGGCGGCAGGCGTTATGGGTTGTGTTGGTCCCCTAGCCCGGCCGCCAAAATGGCGCGGGACTGTACCGATCGCGAAACCGGGGCGCGGGCCGACTCAGAGGTGGAGCCACGATGATCCGAATTGGATCCAGGAAGCGAACCGAAAGGGCGGTGGAAGATCAGCTCAGGGCCTGGGCCGATAAGTTACACGATCTGAGCGGGCGCAATCGCCTGCTCTATTATCGCGAGACAGGGGGCTCATCGGCGGAAATCGAACACCCCGGGTTCAGGGATCTATTCCAGCGCCTGGTGGAACGCGGGCAAACGCTCGTTGTTCCGCTGCCGCGCGTATCGGAAGCGGCCTGGCAGACCGCCGCCGAGCCGGGAAAAGACTTGGGGGAGCTGCAGGAACTTCTGCCGGAGGAGGGAGGCGACGGGCCGCTCGAGGCCGAGTTGGTCCCAGGGGCACGCAGCGCCGGGGACTTCGGCAGCCTGGCCATGCATGACACCGCGCCCAATGCAAGTGATCTGAATACCGAATCTGCCGTAAGTCGTGGCATCAAGAGGCGAGGTTCGGCACCCCCAAAACCCAATGAAGTGAGGACGAATCGATCGCCCGCCCAACTGTCGCGGGTCCTCTACAACCTGCGTTACGCTGCGCGCACTATCGAAGAGGAACAGGGGCTCAACATCCTTTATGTGACTTTTGGAATGCTGCGGTGGCGCGAGCTGCGCGATGCCGCCTACCATCAGGCTCCATTGATCCTTGTTCCGGTGCGGTTGAACCGCGACCGGCCAAATCTGCCATACAAGATCCAGCTGGCGGATGACGACATCGTGGTAAATCCTCCCCTCCAAGTGATGCTGCAGAAGGAATTCGGCTTGCAGCTGCCCGAGGTCGGCAACGATCTAACCGGCGGGCAATTGAAGGATTTTCTCGAAGCGGCGCGGGAGCAGGTGTCCGGCCTTGAAGGCTGGGAGATCGAGGAGAAGGCCACGCTCGGCGCGTTCTCCTTCCTGTCGCTGCTTCTGATAAAGGATTTCGAGAATTATGCAGAGCAGTACGCCCGGCATCCGCTGATCCGTTGGCTGGTCGGAATTGAGCCAAGTCCCGCCCCGACTGCGGACCTGCCGCCACCTGCGGAGGATCTGGATCGCGTTGTGGATCCATCCACCGTATTCCAGATCCTCGACGCTGACTCCAGCCAGCAGGAAGCGATCGAGGCAGCAAAGCGCGGGCTCAGTTTCATCATCCAGGGACCACCTGGAACCGGAAAGAGCCAGACGATCGCGAACCTGATCGCCGAAACCATCATGGCGGGCAAGCGAGTGCTATTCGTGAGTCAGAAACTGGCCGCGCTTGAAGTCGTCCAGCACCGTTTGGCACGCAAAGGACTGGCGGAGTTCTGCCTCGAGATCCATAGCCACAAGATGGACAAAAGTAAGGTGGTAGGTGAATTGATGGAATCGCTTGCCACTGACACGGTCCGGCTCGAGAATCCGGAATACGCCGCGCGCCAAGGCGAAATGAGCAGGGTCCGCGAGGAATTGAACGCATACGTGCGGGAGCTGCATGAACCCCGAGGGGCACTGGGGTTATCGCTTTATGAATTGCACGGCCGGCTCTCGCAGGTACTGGATGCACCCGACCTTCAATTCTCGCTGGATGCACCTGAGGAGATCCCGCCCGCGAGGCTAGGAGAAATCCTGAACATCGTCCGGGAGCTTTCAGGGTACCGGCGAATTCTCGAATCGTATTCTGACAACATATGGCGTGGGTTCGGGGGACTCGAGGCCTCTCTCCAATCCAGGGAGGGGCTATCCAAGACGCTGATGGCGGCCGGGCAGGCGATCTCGGCGCTGCATGCCAAGATCACAGAGAGCCTCGAGCGGTTCGGTCTCAGGCCAGCGGAGTCGCTGCAGGAGGAGATTGAGATCGCCCAGGCTCTCGGATGCTTCCGTACGGAAATCCTGGCGCCCACCTATGAAGGCGTGGTGCTCCGCTTTCGGGGCCACGGTTTGCCCGACGGGCGCTTCCTGAGCATCCAATACGGCAGCGATGCCGACAAGCTACGCGACCTGCTGCACAGCGACCAGCAGCCGACGACCCGCGATATCTCCATCAGCATGGCGACGCTGGCGCAGACGATCCAGAAAGGCAGGGACCGAGAGTCGGCTGGGGCGGCGTTGCCCGTGGCCGGGGACGACTATCCCGACTGGACCAGATTGCTTGAGGCAACTGAACAAGGGTACGCCGCTGCAAGGGAATTGTTCCGAAGCGACGAAATGCCCCGTGTCCTAAGCGAACTGTACCAGCAGCCGCCCCTGGATCTTGCGAACTGGTTCATTGAGCACGCGGAGCGCAGTGGCGAACTTCAGGATTGGGCCAACTTCAATGTGGTTGTCGAGGCCGCTAACCAGCGAGGTCTGGGCGATTACGTGCGCGTGGCGCTCGCCGCCGGACTCGAGCCGGAAGTGCTGGAAGATTCCTTCAAGCGCAGGTTCTACCAACTGCTCATCGATCGCATCCTGTCCAGGATCCCAACCCTGCAAAGATTTAACGGGGAATCGCACACAGCCCGCATCAGACGCTTCCGAAACCTCGACCTGGCAATGATCGAGGAATCGGCCAGCGAGATCCGCGCGCGGCTGTATAAACGCAAGCCGCCCCGGTCATGGATGAACGCGCAGTCGGCGGAGACATCCATCCTGCGACGCGAATACAACAAGCGGCGCCGCCTCAAACCGCTGCGGCGGCTGTTTGCAGAGATCCCCACCCTGGTGCAAACGCTGAAGCCCTGCCTGATGATGAGCCCGCTGACAGTGTGCCAGCTGCTGGATCCATCCATATATCAGTTTGACCTGGTTGTCTTCGATGAAGCATCTCAAATCCCGCCCGAGTACGCAGTGAGCGCCTTTCTGCGCAGCAAGCAGGCCGTGGTGGCCGGTGACCGACAGCAACTGCCGCCCACCAACTTCTTCCAAACCATGGAGGGTGAAGAGCCCGAGGAGGATGAGACCGGCGCAGAAGGCGAGTTTGAGAGCATTCTCAACCTGTGCGATAGCCGCGGATTTCCAAACAAACTGCTGAACTGGCACTACCGAAGCCGGGATGAGTCCCTCATTGCCTACAGCAACCACCACTTCTATGAGAACCGGCTGCACACCTTTCCGAACTCGAGGCATGCGAATCCCGGGACGGGGCTCAAGTATGTCTTCGTCGAGGATGGCGTGTACTTCCCGGGCGAGGGCGCACGATACAACTTGAGGGAAGCAACGAAGGTTGCGGCAATCGCGCTTGTGCATATGATCGAGCGGCCGGAGCTTTCCCTGGGCATTGTTGCGTTCAGCGCGCCACAGCGGCGGGCGATAGAGTCCGCCATTGAGAAGCTCAGACCGCAGTATCGTGTTCCGACCGACAGAGTAGAGGCGATGCGCGCGGAGCCCCTGTTTGTGAAGAACCTGGAGAATGTGCAGGGCGACGAACGCGATGTGATCATACTAAGCGTGGGCTATGGCAGGGATTCGAACGGCCGCTTTGCCATGAACTTTGGACCCCTGAACAGGGATGGTGGCGCGCGTAGGTTGAATGTCGCCGTGACCCGCGCCCGAACCTTGCTGTACCTGGTTTCATCCATCCAGCCCGAAGACATCGATCTCAGCCGGGCTGCGAGCCGCGGCGCTGCCCTGTTGCGCGACTACCTGCTTACTGCCCGAGATGGTGTGGCCGCCCTGCTGCGTGAGGACGAGGGCATGCAGGATGGGGAGGCCCCGTCCCTGTTCGAGAGCGTAGTGCATGCCGAGCTGTCGCGGCGTGGATTGGACCTGGCCAGGCGAGTGGGCGCATCGCAATATCGAATCGATCTGGCCGTGCGTGACCCGCGCGAACACGACAGATACCTATTGGGCCTGGAATGCGACGGGACGATGTACCGTTCGGCTTTGACGGCCCGCGATCGGGATCGACTCCGGGAGCAGGTACTTGCGGACCTGGGATGGAAGATCCACAGAATCTGGTCTCCGGAGTGGATAAGAGATCGGGATGCGCAGGTGGAGCGGGTCCTGGAACTGGTTGACTCTCTTAAGGATTCGCCGTCTGCGCGGGCGCCAAAACCCGTTCCAGACCCTACGCCCAGAGCGATGCCCAAGGAATCGATGCGGGAAGAGACACCCGCAGCGTTTCCGGCTTCGGCCAGCGTTTACACCGCAGCCGAACTGCCCCGAACGCAAACTTCCGGCAAGCAGTCGCTGATGCGGTCAGCACTCAGTGCGATCATTGACGGGGTTCAGGAGCTTACAAACGCCGAGGGACCCATCGCAGCCGAAGCTGCCAAACGCGCCATTGCCCGCTCGTGGGGAACAAGGCTGGACCGGGAGATCTCGGGTCGAATCGATGACGCGATCACAAGCGGTATCAGACAGGGGGCCTTCAGGCGCAACGGCAACTTCCTGTGGCCAATCGGGCTGCAGGTGGCGCCCCTGAGGGTGCATGCGGCCGGCGGGGACCGTCGAAGCATCGAGGAGATCGCACCCGAGGAGATCGCAGCCGCCATGCGGGAGTGTGTGAAGGCCGCAGTAACACTGGAGCCAGAGGATCTGATTCGCCAGACCGCCAAGCTTTTCGGTCTGAAAGTGAGCGTGCAGAACACCACCGCATTGAAGCGGGTGATGAAGAACCTCCTGCGTGAGGGCGTCCTCGTGGAATCCGGCGGCCGGATCGGCCGCGGCTCCAACTACCAGCCGTCACCTGCGACCAAGCCTGGCGCCTTAAGGGGCTGAGAATCCGGGCAATGAGGTGAGCAACACAGGGAACCGGGCTATTTGCCGAGTCTAGCGCGTTCAGCCTCAATAAGGGATTCGTCGAGCTTCTTGAATAGCGGCCTGGGCTCACGCAGCGTGGAACCGGGCAGCAACTGACTGGGCTTCCAGCCGCCCGTAGCGGGTTTCGGAGGCTCGCGATATCGCAGCACGCGGTGTTCACCGAGGCTATCCGTGATCTGATCAACGTAGGAGTCACCGAAGAGCCGGTCTTCGCGCCCAAAGAATTCATGCAGCTGTTGACTGCTGAATGGCAGGAACGGGGAGAACAGCACCTTAAGGGAATCAATAGCCTTCAGCGCCGTGTAGACCGAAAGGGCGGCTTCGTCGCGGTTCTGTTTCATGGTGGTCCACGGCGCCGTCTGATCGAGGTATTGGTTCACAATCGAGGCCAAGCGCATGGCTTCCTGCAGGGCGGCGCGCAATCGCACCGCCTCCAACTCGCGTCCGACGGTTTCAAAGCCGTCCTCGATATAAGCCAATAAGTCGTTATCCGCCGGCCGGAGATGCGCGGGATCAATATCTGGGACGCGCCCTCCCCAGTTGCGGAAGGCGAATGACAGGACACGATTGGCGAGATTGCCCCAGGTAGCGACCAGCTCATTGTTGTTGCGCGCCACGAACTCGCTCCAGTCCCAATCGCTGTCCTTGAACTCAGGCATGTTGACAGTCAGATAATAGCGCAATGCGTCCGCATCGTAGCGGCTGAGGAAGTCGTTTCCCCAGACGCCCCAATTGCGCGAGCCGCTGATGCGCTTGCCTTCAAGGTTCATAAACTGGTTGGCCGGCACGTCATAAGGCAGCGTCAGCCCAAAGCTCTCAGAGGAGAAGATCTCCGCGAATTGCGTGCTGACACCCATGAGCTCCGCGGGCCAAAGCGAGGTGTGGAAGAAGATGTTGTCCTTGCCGATGAAGTAGAACTGGCGCGCGGATGGATCTGCCCACCAGGCCTTCCACGCGGCGTGGTCGGCGCCGATCTGAGCCCACTCGATGGCCGCAGACAGATACCCGATGACGGCCTCGAACCAGACGTACAGGCGCTTGCTTTCCCAGCCAGGCTCCGCGGTAGGTACCGGGATGCCCCAGTCGAGGTCACGGGTAATCGGGCGGGGTTTCAGTCCCTCGGTCTCAATCTTGCGAAGCGACTCGCCCAGGACAGTGTCGCGCATGTGGTCGGCGCGCTGGCGCAGGAACGAGATCACTTCAGGCTCTAGCTTGGAGAGATCGAGGTAGTAATGTTCCGTTTCGCGAAGCTCCAGCCGCCCGTCGCCAGTGGTAGCGCGAGGTTCGATGAGCTTCTCAGGGTCCAGGACATTGCCGCAGTTGTCGCACTGATCCGAGCGGGCGCCGGCGAATCCGCAGATGTAGCATGTGCCTTCCACGTAGCGGTCGGGGAGGAACTTGTCGGCGGAGGGCGAATACCACTGCTTGCTGGTTTGCTTGAATAGATAGCCGTTCTGCTGAAGCGCAAGGAAGATACTCTGGGAGACCTTGAAATGGTTCTGCGTATGCGTGCTCGTGAACAGGTCGTACGTGATCCCAGCCTTTTGGAATACCTCAAGAAATCCATTGTGGTATTGCTTGTAGACATCCTCCACTGGCTTGCCCATCCGGTCCGCAACGACGGTGACCGGCGTCCCATGCGAGTCGGTGCCGCTTACCATGAGGACAGAATTGCCCTTGAGGCGGTGGTAGCGCGCCACAATATCACCGGGCAAATGTGATCCCGTCAGGTTGCCTACATGGATCTCGGCATTCGAATAGGGCCAGGCGATGGCTATCAGGATCTTCTCAGGCATGTTCTCTCCTTGCGACCGATAGGGCTCCCAGTTGTGCCGCACGAGCGGCTTTGCGCCGCTTCCTACTGACCATCGATCAGCAAATAAAAAGGCTGCCCGTTTTACTGGACAGCCTGAGGCGCTCGAGTTCGCTCGAAACTAGCTCATACCCCAGGCTGAGACGCGCATCAACATCGACATTTCCATAGCCGATTGCGCGATCACACCGGGTGCAAACATGGCGCCATTTTACCACGACGCTTGCAGCCACAAGCCCCTCACGGAGCTGGCGAGACGGGTGCGGCTAATAAACTGGACGCCAACCGCTGCCGCATCAGCACGACCAGCATCCCCAAGACGAGTATTGTATTGCCCAGACCCGGCAGGTCACTCCTGGTCCTCGCAAAGATGCCGAGAGCAGCAATTGAGGCAAGTATCAGGATGATGAGGAAGGAGAGGCTGGCAACGTAAGACCATCGACCTTGACCAAGGGCCGTGATAATCCAGACGATCGGGATGATGTAGGGCAGCTGGTCATAGGACCAGAGGTAAACCGTCGACAGAAATGCGCAGGGGATGATCAGCCCAAACGCTTCCCACGGGGAGAGACGATCGCGCTGACGCCACAAAAACCAACTGCAAAGGACAAGCACGGCGGTGGCGATCAGGCCTCCCAGCCACCACATGCAACCGATGCTGCCATCACATACCTGGTAGGCGAGCCCAAAGGCGTTTGACTGAAAGCCCAGGGTGCGAGCCATCACGCGCTCGCCCGCCGAGAGGAACTTGGCCATCCATTGAGGATCAACGAGGAGCCCAAGAACCAGGAGGCCCGCTGCGCCCGCGGTCATGCCAAGAAGCGCTTTCCATTCCCGCCTGGCAATGAACCAGAGTGTGCTTAGGACAAGGATTGGCAGGCCCTGCGGCGGCTTCAGGATCGTGAGCGCGAGCAGCGCACCGGCCAACGCGGGTCTGCGTGCATCAAGCGAAAGTATGGCGCAGGTGAGGTTAAGCAGCGTGAAGGCTCCCAGAGCACCCACTTGAAGGGTAAGGTAGACCGGCCCGTAGAACAGAAGCATCAAGACCAGCGGGCCGAGGAATAGAGGCGCTCGTCCACGGCCTGTCGTTCGCAACAACAGCAAAACTGAGATCGCGATCAACGCTTCAGACAGCAACTGCCAAGCCAGGTAGGCAGATCTCAGCGAGAGCAAACCCAATGGCGCAAGGAGGGGAGCCAGCGGCAGGGGATAGGGGAAGATGCTGTTTGGGCGCCAGGCGATGCCATTGGCGTCGTGCTGAGCAAGCCATTGCGCCGAATCGTAGGGATTTTCGCCCTCGAGAGTCATGCGACCAGCAAGCCAGAAGAAGACGAAATTCGCGTCCTGATACTTGATGTGCTGGGCATTGGCCCCGGCGCGCCAGAAGAATGCCGCTGCAAGGGCAATCGCCGTCACGACCATGACCACCCGATCCATTGAGGGCGTGCGTTTGGCATGCATGGCCGATTGAATCCGCTGACCAGTTCGCCAGGGGTTGGGTGAGGACCCGACTATTTCTCCAGGAAGTCCCGCAGGGCTCCGAGTGGGGTGGTGCCCGAGCTGGGCCGGTGCCCGCAGTCACGGAGATTAAGGTCCTCACCACAGATCGGACATAGCCCCTTGCAGTCGGGTTTACACACGGGGTTGATGGGGATCTCCAGCAGGGCGTACTCGCGCAGCAGCGGCCGCAGGTCGATCTGGGCATCCTCCGGAACGATCAGGCCCGATTCACTCACCGACTTCTCGCTGGTGGCGTACAACTCGGTCATACTCCAGGCGAGGCGCTGGTCCAAGCTTTTGAGGCAGCGTACGCATATGAGCTGCGTATGGGCTGAAAAGTCGCCCGTGAAGAGCAGTCCCTGTGCAGTCCGTCCTATAGCAAGCGTGCCGAGGAGATTCTGCAGTTCCAGATCATCGGCGAGCTGTGCTTCGGGCAGGTCGAAGGTGAAGTCATTGCTCGTGCCCACCTCTTGATGGAGAATGAAACCTACGTTCAATCGCAGGGGATGGCGTGGACTTGTCATGGTCGTGCACTCATGGTGTTGGCGCTGGGCGAGGGGCTAGTGCCGACCGCCGGCAGATGCAGCTTCGGTTGAGGTTGAGGCTCAGAGCTTGCGGTCGACTATGAAACGCGCCAGGTTCTCCAGCGCCTCGCGCTCCGGGCCTGGCGCGACGTTGCCGAGCAGGGTCAGCGCGCGATCCACATAATTGGACGCCTCGCGCATGGCCCGCTGGATGGCGTCGGTCCGCCGGATGGCCTCGACCAAACGTGACATCCGCTCCTGATTGGCCCAACCGCCCTCGGATAGGGACTTGACGTCGGCGTCGTCGGGCGCCATTTCAGCATAGAAGATCGCCGGAAGTGTTACGAGACCGTTCAGGAGATCGGAACCGATCGGCTTGCCCATGGCCTCCTGCTCGCCAGTGAAATCCAGGATGTCATCCACGATCTGAAAGGCCATGCCGGTCTCATAACCGAATCGCCGCATCGTTTCGACGACGGCAGCATCGGCGGGACTGATCATCGCGGCGGCTCGGCTGGTCATTTCGAAAAGCGATGCCGTCTTGGCATAGATCCTGGCGACATAGTCGTCCCGGCTGATCATGCCACGGGCCACGAACATCTGGTTGAGCTCACCACTGACGATCACTGCCAGCGTTTCGGCGAACAATTCCATCAGAGGGAGATGTCCGGTCTCGGCTGCCAACTTGGCTGCCCTGGCAAACAGAAAGTCGCCCGTCAGTACGGTCGCGGCGGGGGACCAGCGTGCGTTGAGAGTGGGCGTGCCCCGTCGCAGCAGTGAGCCGTCGATCAGATCATCGTGCACGAGGGTGGCGGTATGCAGGAGCTCAACGGCGGCGCCGAGCGTGACAAGCCGAGCTTCAGGCGCGCCCAGCATGTCGCCGACGAGCAAGCCCAGTGTGGGTCGTATGCGTTTGCCCCCAGCGGCCAATATCTGTTCCAGCGCGGCGCGCAGGTCAGGGTGTCGCTCATCTGCCTGGGCATGCAAGCGGGCCTCAACAAGCTGAAGCTGGGCCTGAACTGGAGTAAGAAAGGCAACGGAATTCAATCAGGATCTCCCCAGGCAAACAGCCGTGCGGCATTGCCGCTGGTGGCCTTGGCCACCTCTTCCGGTGTCCGCAACTGGATTTCCGCAATTCTATCAGCAATGTACACCACGAAAGCTGGTTCATTACGCTTGCCGCGATGCGGTTGAGGGGCGAGGAACGGCGAATCGGTCTCGATCAGCAGGTGTTCAATAGGCAGCTGCCTTACCAGCTCCCTGCGGTCGGCTGATGAACTATATGTAATTGGGCCCGTGATGCCGATACAAAACCCCATCGCGATGGCAGCCCTGGCTGTCGCGAGACTACCGGAAAAGGAATGCAGGACGCCGGGGCGGGCGGCCAAGGATGAGTTCCGTTGATGAAGTCGGGCGACCCACGCCTCAAGAATGCGCAGCATGTCCACGGAGCACTGGCCATCGGAGGCATCGGCCTCTTCCCGCATGTGCAGAATGACCGGCAGAGTCCTCGCCTCGGCGAGATCCAGCTGGGATCGCAGCGCGGAACGCTGCTTTTCGCGCCGAGGTTCATCCTTGATCCAGTAGTAGTCCAAACCAATCTCGCCGATCGCCACTACACGCTTCATCCTCGCCAGGTTGTCCAGGTCTGCCATACTAAGACTTGAATTGGTCGGAAGTTCAGTGGGGTGATATCCAACCGCCGCGTACAAGCCAGGCTGCGCTGCAACCAAGGCAACTATCCGCCGGGCCGAATTGACATCCAGCGAGGGAACGAGGATCCTTGTTACTCCTGCGGCGGCGGCGCGCTCAAGCACCGAACCCCGATCGGCATCAAAGCGGTCCAGGTCGAGATGGCAATGCGTGTCGGTAAAGGTCACAGGTGGAATTCGGGAAGCGCGGCGGCTGGGTGCGCGATGTCAGCCGAGGCCGGCGATCTTGAGGCCGTCGTGCAGAATCGCCTGCACTTTATCGGCGTGGGTAGTCTCGCAGTAGACCCGCATGATGGGTTCGGTCCCGCTGAACCGGATCAGCATCCACCCGCCGTCCTCCAGCTTGAATTGGAAACCATCGATGGTAACCAGCTCCGTGACTTTCAAGCCCCCAATGGTGGCCGGTTTGGCGGCCAAGATGGTCGCCTCGCGCTCGCGGCGGTCACCCGTGAACGGAGTGTCAATCCGGTCATAGTAGTGGGCGCCCACCTTCTCAAAGAGGACCTCGAGAAGCTGGGAGGGCTTCTTGCCTGTACGGACCATGAAGTCCAACATATAGAGGCCCGCCAGAATCCCATCCCGCTCGGGAACGTTGTGGCGGAAGGCATAGCCCCCGCTCTCCTCGCCGCCGATCATGGCGTCGGTTTCCAGCATCTTGGGCGCCACGAACTTGAAGCCCACTCCGGTCTCGTAAACCGGTA
Organism: Anaerolineales bacterium; assembly: GCA_036524055.1. Lineage (GTDB taxonomy): Bacteria > Chloroflexota > Anaerolineae > Anaerolineales > Villigracilaceae > Fen-1038. Next base: position 37,630 of record DATDCZ010000074.1, read on the forward strand.
CGTTGTACAGTTGCCCAAGTTTGTTGAGCATTGTCGTGGTGGATAGCGTTTTTACAATTGCCCCGCGTTCCCCTTTGATCTCAAGCAGATAATATGCCAGCAAGGCGTACACGCGCAGTTGATTCACGAACTGTCCGTGTTCGTCGCCGACGCCGAGACGGTCAGCATCGCCATCCGTAATGAGCAGGACATCTGCTTTATTCGCAACCGTGGCCGCCAGTCCGACGTCAATGTTTGGAGAGATGGGCTCCGGGCGCCTCATTTCCGGGAAGAGTGGATTCCTATCCTTGTGAATCTCCACTACTTTGATGGAGCCCCCTGATAGCAGCCTGGCGAACCAACCGGCGCCGTTGCCCCACATGGAATCGACCATGACTGTCAAACCTGATTTGCGCAAGCGGTCAAAATCCACAAGGTGCGTCAAATGCTGGATGTATGCGGGCGCCGGATCGAACTTGATGACCCGCCCCTCGGAAATGGCCTGGGATAGGCCGAGACGCCTGACGACGTCCATTGAGTCGGGGATGAGAGCCTCAATGCGCGTCAATCCATCAGGGTCAATTGCGCCGCCGAACGAATTGCGGACCTTGAAGCCATTATCGGTGGCCGGGTTGTGCGAGGCCGTGATGTTCACGGCCCCCGCCGCCTTCTTGTCAACGACGGAGTAGGCGATGACTGGGGTGGGAGTGGCGCCATCCGTAAGGTGTACTGAGAATCCATTGCCTGTGAGGACCTCGGCTACGGCGGCGGCAAAGTGCTCGCTATCAAAGCGCTTGTCGTACCCAACCACGATCCAGGATCCGCTCTTCCCGATTTCGATCATGTAGGAGGCAAAGCCCTGGGCAGCACGCCGCACGTTATCGAATGTGTAGTCCTCGGCGATGACACCGCGCCAACCGTCTGTTCCGAACCTTATCTTTTGCAGCATGCGGCCTCCAAGCCTATGAGTGAAAGCAGGCGCATTATAACGGGAACATTCTGCGCACATGTCCTGCTTGGAGGACCGATGAGCGTATGCGCATGCTATAATTTTCTGACGCCCACCATGCCTGAAACCATGTATCTCGACTATGCGGCCACCACGCCCACCGATCCCCGCGTGGTCGAGGCTATGACGCCGTACTTCAGCGAAACGTTCGGCAATCCCTCCTCGGTACATCACTACGGTCAGAGCGCTGAGCGCGCACTTGAGGCCGCGCGTGAGACCGTGGCGCGCATCCTGAATTCCTCGCCGGAGGAGATCGTCTTCACATCTTGCGGGACGGAATCTGACAACCTGGCGATCCGTGGCGCGGCGCTTGCCGCTCGCGCGAACAAGGGAACGAGGGTGATCGTCACATCGAGAACCGAGCACCACGCTGTGTCAAAGACTGCCGAGCAATTAGCGGCATTGCATGGTTTCGAGGTCCGCTGGCTGCAGGCGGAGCCCGATGGGACGGTGGTACCCGCACGCGTGGGAGATGTGATCGGCGATGACTGCGCTCTTGCCTCGGTGATGTATGCGAATAACGAAATCGGGACGATCAATCCAATCGCTGAGATCGCGGCCGTGTGCAGGGCCAAAGGGGTCACGCTTCACTCGGACGCAGTGCAGGCTGCGGCCTATTTGCCGCTGGATGTGAATGCCCTGGGAATCGATATCATGTCTCTCGGGGCGCACAAATTCCATGGACCGAAAGGGGTAGGCGCGCTGTATGTGCGACGGGGGACGCACTTGACGCCGGCCCAAACCGGAGGATCACAGGAGTCCGGGCTGCGGGCGGGGACGCAGAACGTACCGCTGATCGTGGGCTTTGCGCGTGCGCTTGAACTGGCGCAGGAAGAACGGACCCGAAGAGCCTCACACGCGACCACGCTTCGGGATCACATCATCGGCTTCGTGCTGGAGCAGATCCCTGAATCTCGGCTCACGGGAAGTCCGGACAGACGCCTGCCCAATCACGCTTCGTTCGTGTTCAAAGATGTGGATGGCAATCTGCTGCTAACGCTGCTGGACGCGTCAGGGTTTGCCTGTTCCTCCGGTTCCGCGTGTAAGACGGGCAATCCCGAGCCCAGTGAGGTCCTTACTTCGATTGGCCTGGCGCGAGAATGGAGCCTGGGCTCGCTCCGGGTCACCGTGGGCAAGGACACCACGGCTTCTGATGTCGAGGCGTTTCTGGCGGTCCTTCCGGGAACAGTCCAGAAAGCCCGCTCCTTGAGATCGGGTGCTGGCTGACCGAGTCCCAATATGGCTGACAAGACAAAGGTTGTGGTGGCCATGTCCGGCGGGGTGGATTCGTCGGTGGCGGCGGCCCTGCTCAAGGAGCAAGGCTATGACGTCATCGGGATGATGCTGAGATTGTGGTCGGAAACCGGCAGGGAGGATTCGAACCGGTGCTGCACGCCTGAATCGATGGCGCTGGCGCGGCGCGTGGCAGCGAAGCTTGAGATTCCGTTCTACGTTGTCGATGCCAAGGATGCTTTTCGTAAGACAGTCGTTGAAATGTTCTTAGAGGGATACGCACGAGGGGAGACTCCGAACCCCTGCCTTGAATGCAATCGGAGCATCCGCTGGACGCTGCTGCTGGAGCACGCGCTGGCGCTTGGCGCAGAATTCATGGCAACGGGGCATTACGCCCGCCTCGATCACGACCCGCAGGGAAGAGTGCGCCTGCTCCGGGCCGTGGACCGGAGCAAAGACCAATCCTATGTTCTGCATGTACTGAATCAGAAGCAGTTACAACGTGCGCTCTTTCCCGTGGGCGCCCATCTGAAGCCAGAAATCCGGCGAATCGCGGAAGAACATGGGCTGCCTTCCGCCAGCAGGCAAGAGAGCCAGGATCTATGCTTCCTTGCCGGGGAGGACTATCGCGATTTCCTGCGTCGTCATCGGCCCGAGATGCTTGTGCCTGGTCCCATTGTTGACCTAAACGGAAACGTACATGGCCAGCATGATGGTCTGGCGAACTACACGATAGGGCAACGTAAGGGAATCAGAGTCTCTTCCGGCGTGCCGCTGTATGCGCTGCGCAAGGTCTCCGGCAACAATCAGCTGGTGATCGGGACGCGTGCCGAACTCGGAGGCGATTACCTGGTTACCGGAGCCGTGAACTGGGTGAGCGGAACGCCGCGTTCGGACCCATTCCGCGCAGAAGTGAAAACACGCTACACTGCGATTGAGCAATCCGCCACCGTGACGCCCATCGAAGGGGGCCTGCGGGTCCATATCAAATTCGACGAGAATCAGCGCGACCTAACGCCAGGGCAGGCGGCGGTCTTCTATGTCGACGACGCAGTCATCGGCGGCGGGATCATCCAATGAGCGGAGCTGAGATACCATGACGTTGCCATCGTTCCTGCTGGGCCTGATCTGCGCGCTTCTGATCGGAACCATCTTCCATTTCGCGGTCGACGGCGGTCTCGGACGGCTGCTCCTGTACCTCGCGCTGAGTTGCGCGGGTTTCGCTGCAGGCCAGGGCCTTGCCGTATGGCAGGGCTGGATATTCCTGCCGCTTGGCCCCCTGCAGATGGGACCTGCCGTTCTTGGAAGTGTGATGCTGCTGCTGCTCGGCAATTGGCTGGGTCAGATCAACATCGAGCGGACCGATGGGGACGGCAGGGTATAATTCGGCGCTTTCGATTCTGCGTACAAGGAAAACCAGATGAATATTGTGCTGTTCATAATTGATCTGTTCCTGCACCTTGACGAGCATTTGAGCGCGGTGATTGCTCAATATGGAGTGTGGACATACGCGCTGCTCTTCTTTGTCATCTTCATGGAAACCGGCTTTGTCGTTACGCCGTTTCTTCCGGGCGATTCCCTGCTGTTCGCGGCCGGGACTTTCGCGAGCTTGGGTTCGCTCAATGCCGTCGTCCTGCTGGTGCTTCTTTCGGTGGCGGCCGTCCTGGGCGATACGGCCAACTACTGGATCGGCCATTTCCTGGGAGATCGCGCCTACCAGATCAAGTGGATCAAACAGGAATACATCCAGCGAACACACGCTTTCTTCGAGAAACACGGCGGCAAGACCATCTTCCTGGCGCGCTTTGTTCCCATTGTGCGCACTTTTGCGCCATTCGTCGCAGGCATCGGCCGCATGTCCTACGGTCATTTCATTTCCTACAACGTGTTCGGCGGGATCACCTGGGTATCACTGTGTGTGATCGCGGGCTATCTCTTCGGGAATATTCCGTTCGTCCGCAGCAACTTCAGCCTGGTGGTCCTGGCAATCATCGTGATCTCGATGTTGCCCATGCTGGTAGAGTGGATGAAAGCCCGTCGTGAGCGGAAGGCTGCTCCACCCAATCCCGCGAGCACGGACTGACCTTTCAATTCCCCGAGAACCATTCTCGCCGGGAGACCGACACATCCGCATTCAATTGACAGCCAGCGCATCGGCGATCCGAGCCACGCAGTGATGCGGGCGCGGGCGATTGCCTTTGGCTTGTTATTCATCGTGCTCGTGTTGGCGGCAGATGCCGGACTGCTGGGATTCGTTCGCCGTCTGCATCAGGTCCCTCTGGCAGACAAGCTTGGGCATTTCGTTCTGTACGGAATGCTCAACCTGCTGATCACGCTGCCCGTATTCCAAGATCATCGGAACTGGGACAAACGCCGTGTTGTGGCTGTACGCGCGGGGCTCATGACACTCGTGGCGGGCCTTGAGGAGTGGACGCAGCTCTACATATCGTCAAGAACTTTCAGTACCCTAGGATCTGGCGGCACGAATCACAGGAATCACGATGGGAGCACTCTTCGCGTTGATGAGTGCCGCTCGCTCGAACACACCACGACCGTCTGATCAGGGATAAACGCGCTTGATAGTGCGCGGGAAGGGGATGGCTTCGCGGATGTGCTCGATGCCGCAGAGCCATGCAACCACGCGCTCCACGCCCATGCCAAACCCGGAGTGCGGAACCGAGCCGTACTTGCGCAGCTCCAGGTACCATTCAAAGGCTTCTTCCGGCAGCTTCTGTTCGCGAATGCGGCTCAAGAGCAAGTCGTGGTCACTGATCCGCTCAGAGCCACCGCATATCTCACCATAGCCCTCGGGCGCCAACAGGTCAACCGACTTACAGATTTCCGGACGGCCTGGCCACGGTTCCATATAGAAGGCTTTCACCGCCGTCGGATAGCCATACACAAATACCGGGCGGTCAAACCGTCCTGTCAAGGCGGTTTCGTGGGGAGCGCCGAAGTCCATACCCCACTCGAACTTCAGCAGTTCCTTGCGCTCAGGATCTGTCTCGGCGGCGGCCATTTCGTTAATTATTTTCGCCGCATCATCATATGAAATGCGCGGGAACGGCGCGGCGACGCGCTCAAGGTGGTGCGTATCGCGACCGAGGGATTTGAGTTCTGCAGCGCAATCGGTCAGCACCGATTTGACAACATAGGTAATGAGGCCCTCCTCGATCTCCATAAGCTGATCGAGGTCGCAGAAGGCGATTTCTGGTTCCAGCATCCAGAACTCGGTCAAGTGCCGGCGCGTCTTGGACTTCTCGGCACGAAACGTCGGGCCGAAGCAATACACCTTGCCGAACGAAAAGATGTTGGCTTCGTTGTAAAGCTGGCCCGTCTGGGCAAGATAAGCAGAGCCCTCGTCAAAATAGGCCGTTTCGAACAAGGTGGTAGTGCCCTCGGCGGCTGCCGGGGTCAGGATGGGTGTGTCAAGGTTGACAAAACCGTGACTGTCGAGATAGCTCCGGACGGCGGACATCACTCTCACGCGCACCCGCAATATCGCCCACTGACTCGGCATGCGGATCCAGAGGTGACGGTGATCCAGTGCAAAATCCACGCCATGGTCTTTGAGGGCCATGGGATAGTCAGGCGCCGCCGCTTGAACGACCTGAAGGCCCCGAATGCCGATCTCAAATCCTCCCGGGATGCCCGGCGCCCGATCATCCTTGCGGACGACACCGGTTACGACGACGGAGGACTCCTGCGGTAGACGCATGATCTGGTCAAACAGCCGTTCCGGCAGATCGGCCTTGAACGCCACGCACTGAATGAAGCCGCTGCCATCTCTCACGAGGAGAAAACACAGCTTCCCCTTGTCTGTGCGGTTGTACACCCAGCCCTGAATTCGGACTTCCTCGCCCTCATGCTTCGAGATTTCGTCGACGCGCGTCAGCAGCATATCAATCTCCGTTTTGGACTATCCGTCAGCAGCTCGCGGTTGCCATGATGCTACTCGACCACCTTGAGATGCAGATCCTTGAGCTGACCAGGATCCACGGCCGAGGGAGCGTCGGCCATGACATCCCGAGCCGCGGAATTCTTTGGGAAAGCAATCACCTCCCGGATGTTTGGCTCGTCGGCCAGCAGCATGACCAGTCGATCGATACCGGGAGCCATCCCGCCGTGAGGCGGCGCACCATATTCGAAGGCCTCGATCATGTGACCAAACTTGCGCTGAATCTCCTCGTCCGCGTATCCGAGGAGTCGGAATACCTGTTGTTGAATGTCACTGCGATGAATCCGGATGGACCCCGAGGCGAGCTCATATCCATTGCACACCATGTCGTAGGCGTCTGAGAGTATTGCGCCAGGATCGGTCTCGAATTTGGGGAGATCCTCGACCTTCGGCATCGTGAAGGGATGGTGTTCTGCTGCCCATTTGCCGGTGGCGGCATCCAGGGCAAACATGGGGAAGTCCACGATCCAGGCAAATGCCATGGCGTCCTTGTCGGCGATCCCAAGACGGTCACGGAAGGCGAGGCGCAGCGCTCCAAGGACTGAATTGGCGGTCGCACGCTGGTCTGCCACAAGCAGAATCAGGTCGCCTGGTACGGCCCCCGTCTCTCCAATCAGGGCCCGTGTCTCGCTCTCACTGAGGAACTTGACAGCACTTCCCTTAAATCCCTCTGGGGTGAGCGGGAGAGCGACCAGACCCTTCGCGCCCAGACCCTTGGCCATCTCGATCAACTCATCGGTTTGACGTCGTGAGTAGTCGGCGCACTGAGCCGCCACAATGCACTTGATAACTCCGCCGTCTTGAAGCGCGGATCTGAGGACGCCGAATTCCGTAGCTGCGAATAGCGCCGTGACGTCTTTGAGCTCCATCCCAAATCGGAGATCGGGTTTGTCCGTGCCATATCTTTCGAGTGCCTCCGCATGCGTTAGCTTTGGCCATGGCGTAAACGCGATCCTCTTATTGGGGGCAACCGCAGGAATCATGGCGACATAGAGAGCCTCAACAAGGTCAAGGACATCGTCCCGGTCGACGAAGGACATCTCCAGATCAAGCTGGGTAAATTCGGGCTGCCGGTCGCCGCGCTGATCCTCATCGCGGAAGCAGCGGGCAATCTGGAAATACCGATCCATGCCTGCCACCATGAGCAGTTGCTTCAACTGCTGAGGCGATTGAGGCAGTGCGTAGAACTGGCCCGGATACAGCCGAGAGGGCACAAGGTAGTCGCGCGCACCCTCCGGCGTGGCCTTGAACAGAATGGGTGTCTCGATTTCGATGAAGCCCTTATCGTCGAGGTAGTCCCGCATGAACTTGATCACGCGGTGGCGCAGGACCATGTTGCGAGTCATGCGCTCGCGGCGCAAGTCCAGGTAGCGATAGCGCAGTCGGGTGTGCTCATCGGCTTCCTGCTCCTCGCCGCTCACCATGAATGGAAGGGTCTTTGCGGGGCTTATCACCTCGATGGAAGAGGCCAGGACCTCAATATCGCCGGTTGGCATGCGAGGATTCTCCATGCCGGCGGGTCGCTTCCGGACATTTCCCGTCACCTGCAACACCCATTCCAAACGAACATTCGAGACTTTCTCCAGCATCTGGGAACCAAGATCCGGATTCACAGTGACTTGAACCAGCCCGTAGCGATCGCGAAGGTCGAAGAACACCACGCCTCCATGATCGCGTCGGCGATGGACCCAGCCCGCGACTGTAACGGTCTGGCCCGCGTGAGCGGCTCGCAATTCCCCGCATGTGTGTGTGCGATGCATTCAGAACCTCCACAATTGGTGGCGGATGTCCCCGCCCGGCTTCCGGCAGCTTCAGCTGCAAAGCCTCTTTGATCTACAAAAAAACAATCGCCCTGCGCTTTTGGCGTTGGGCGACTGTGTCAGCCGTAGATATCTCCGTCAGCGGACCGCGCTTCGCCCACGCGCTATTGCGTTAGCGTCATCATTGGTGCGGGCGCTGCCGACGACACGATCCATTGTGTGCGAAATTATAGCACAGCCCTGGCGCCCGACTGGTCGGATCGATGCCAGTCACCGCGTGCGGTGCCACGGCAGTAGCCCGAATGGGGGAGACATGGTTCCGGGGGCGCACCTGTATACTGGACGTGAAGTCTTTTCACCACAACAGAATTCATAAGGAGTGATAAATGAAGCTTCGTACTCTCTTTGCTCTGGATGCGGCCGTGTCGCTGCTGCTCGCATTAGGTATGCTGCTGGGTCCGACGACGATGCTCAAGTTCTTCGGGCTCTCGGGCGGCAAGAGCGAAGTGCTGTTGGCGCAGGTGCTCGGCGCGGCGCTCGCAGCCTTCGGCGTCCTGGCGTGGTTCGGCCGGAATGCTCTTGACACGCAGGGACTCGCCGGCACTGTGTGGGCCATGATCACTTTCAATGCCATAGGCTTTGTGGTGACCCTGCTGGGCGTGATGGCCCAGGTGACCCGCGCCGGAGGCGCGTGGGTTCTCGTCATCCTGTTCCTGCTGGCTACGGCAGGGTATGCGTATTTTCAATTCGCCGGTCCCAGGGAATAGGGAATCAAGGCACGGGGATACGACGGGCGCCCAAAGCTTTTTGGGCGCCCGTCGTGCATTGAATAAGTCCTGACGTCGTCGCATCAAGGAGCGCTAAGTCATTCTACCGGCCGCGACGGCATCGCTGACTTCATCGAGCGATGCAACCTCGTCGGGCGTCAGTGACCAGCCCCGCGCGCCGGCGTTCTCCGCGGCTTGGCGCCCATTCTTGGCCCCGGGTATGGGAAGCGCGCCCTTGGCGATGACCCAATTTAGGGCGATCTGTGCATTGGACTTGCCCCCCTGATCCTGGCCGATCTCAGTCATCCGCTTCAGCAGAGGCTGCAATCTTCCGACGACCGAGGCGTAGCGAAGGGCGCGACTGCCGGGCGGGAGGTGTGATCGACCATACTTGCCTGTGAGCAACCCCATCTCCAGTGGCGAGTAGGCGACGAGGGTTATTCCAAGCTCTTTGCACCGCGCCAGCAAGCCGTTCTTTTCTGCTTGCCGATGCAGCAGGCTGTAGTGCAGCTGATTAGAGGCCAGGAAGACGCTGTGGCGCGCCATTGTGGTATAGACCCGCAGCATCTGGCCTTCGTCGAAATTGGAGACACCCACGCATCGGGTGAGACCAGCTTCCATGCATTCGACCAGGCCTTCTGCCATGGCCTCCGGGCTCAGCAGTGAGTTCGGAGAGTGAACCTGGTACAGGTACAAGTCCTGCATGCTCAAGCGCTTGAGGCTCGCGCGCAGGGCCCGCGGGATGGCCTTCCGCGAGAGCCGCCATGGCCAGGGGAAGAACTTGGTCGCCACCAGGGGCGATGTCTCTGTGGAGCTGGCAAACTCACCGATAAAGCGTTCTGATCTCCCCGATCCATATACCTCGGCCGTGTCGATGAAGCGTATGCCCTCAGCCATGGAGGTGGCGAAGGCCTCGCGCACTTCGGCCGTGCCATAGCCCCGGCCAAATTCCCATACAACGCGGTCGCCCCACGCCCAGGCGCCCAGCCCAAGCTGAATATCCTGGAGAAAACCGTGCTCCGCGCCAGAACGCGTGGTTGCAGCGTGTCCCATAGAGTGTGGCGTATTCTATCTCAGATGCCTGTCGTGCCTCTTGTAGTTGTGGGATAATGGGCGGGCGCTCGATCCACATGGAACTGATGGACCGCCAGTCTCCATCCCTCTCCGTTCCCGACGAAAGCAAGTTGGATGCAGGAGAGACGGTGCTTGGCGCTCCCTGAGTTCTGGGAGGTCCCCGTGACTGTTCCGAATGACCAATCCATGCCGGAGCCGCCGCCCGAGCTAGCGCGACGGCTGGGGGTCCGCTTTGCCAATCCGTCGCTATTGAGCCGCGCCCTCACGCATCGTTCCTACCTGAATGAGAATGCGCATGCGGTGGAGGATAACGAGCGCCTCGAATTCCTTGGCGACGCTGTGCTTGATTTCGCCGTGGGAGCATGGGTTTACAACCGTTGTCCTGAGATGGCGGAGGGGGACTTGACCCGGCTCCGATCGGCATTGGTGCGCAATGAACAACTGGCGGAGTTTGCACGGCACTTTGAGATCGGCCGCGCGCTTCGAATGGGGAGAGGCGAAGCCAGCTCCGGGGGCCGGGACCGTGATACAGTGCTCGGCGCGGCGTTCGAAGCAATCATTGGAGCCTTGTACCTGGACTCGGGCTTGAAGGTGGTTGAAGAGTTCATGGAGCCGCTGCTGGAGAGTGTGCGCGAACGGGTCATGATGCGTGCCGAGATCTACGATCCGAAGAGCCGCTTCCAGGAGTGGGCGCAGTCTGCCCGGCTCGGAACGCCACGATACGTCACCGTATCAGCTACCGGGCCGGACCATGCCAAGGTTTTCGAGGTCGAAGTGCGTATCAAAGAACAGACGTATGGAAGAGGAACCGGGCCCAGCAAGCAGATAGCAGAGCAGATAGCGGCGCAGACGGCTCTCGAGGCGCTTCGCCTGCACTAGACGAGTCTGTGCTGGCCACGACACGACGGACACCGAAACAACAAGATGCCTCTCCGCCTTAAGTCCCTGGAACTGCATGGCTACAAAACGTTCGCGGCGCGGACGTTCTTTGAGTTCGCCGGCGGAATTACCGCCGTCGTTGGACCTAATGGCGCGGGCAAGTCCAACATCGCGGATGCCCTGCGATGGGTGCTGGGCGAGCAATCCTACAGCCTGCTGCGCGGCAAGAAGACCGAGGACATGATCTTCTCGGGCTCGGAGCACCGTCCGCGGGCCGGGATGGCATCGGCCGAGGTGGTCTTCGATAATAGCGCCAAGTGGCTCCCGGTCGATTATTCTGAAGTTGCCATGACGCGTCGGGCGTATCGCGACGGGCATAATGATTACCTGCTCAACGGTCAACACGTGCGCCTGCGTGACATGAATGAACTGTTGGCGGCGGCGGGCCTTTCGGAACGCACGTATACGATGGTCGGACAAGGATTGGTAGATGCATCGCTTGCACTGAATCCGGATGAGCGCCGAAGACTGTTCGAGGAAGCGGCCGGAGTAGGTCTGTATCGCATCCGGCGCGAGGAAGCGCTGAAGCGACTCGAGACGACACTACGCAACCTGGAGCGCGTACAGGACATCATGACCGAGATCGAGCCGCGGCTCAAGACCCTCGAACGACAGGCAAAAAGGGCGAAAGAGGTGGCCGCGGCGCAAGCCGATCTGCGTGAGGTGCTGCGGGAATGGTATGGGTACCACTGGCACACGGCACAACAGGATCTGCAGAAGACTCTCGACGACGTACGCGGACACCAGGAAAGGGCGGCCGCGGCGCGTCAGCACTTTGAGAAAGCCCAATCTGATCACGGACAAATGCGTTCGAGGCTCGGGGAACTGCGCGCCAATGTCGCTGGCTGGCACCGCGAGGCCGCGGCGCTTCACCAGGAGCGGGAATCTGTAAGCCTCTCATTGGCTGTGCTGGACGAGCGCCGCCGGACTCTTCAAAGCGGCGTCGCCGGATTGGCGGGGGAGCAAGAACGAGGCTCCAACGAACTCACGCTGGCAAGTCAACGGCTGGAGGAGCTCGAGGCGGAACTCACGCGTGCCGCAGGGGAGGCCGAGGAGGCTGCTGCACAGCTGAAGCTGTCACAAGATGCCCTGCAGACGAGGCAATCAGGCAGAGGGGCACTGGAGAACGATCTGCAGAGCGCCCGAGACCGTGTGGCCGGATTGAGCGCGGAGAGAGCAGAGGTCCAAGCCCGGCTGGACACCTTCAAGGCGCAGATGGACTATCAGCAGTCCAAGATCGACGCTGCGCAGGAATCCATGCAGGCTGCCCAAGCCGGTTCGAAATCATCGGAGAGCGAACTGCGGAACCTGGAAGCCAAGCGGGCCCAGTCAGAGAAACTGGTGGAAGAGAATCTGAAGGAGATCGAAGGAGCCCGTGAAGAGGTCGATCGACGGGAGGCGGAAAGCCGCGCAGCCATCGCCGAGCGCGCCGCGCTTGTGGCGGCGCAATCCAGACTGCAGGCGCAACTTCAGGGATTGGAGCAGGCGGAGCAAATGTTGACCGGTTACGCCGACGGGACACAGCTCTTGCTTGGAACTGGACGGCAATTGAGCCTGAAGATCCGCGGTGCTCTCAGCTCACTCCTGGAGCTCCCAGCCAACCTGGAGATTGCAATCGCGGCGGCGCTCGGTGAAGCCATCGACAGCGTCATCATCGAAGGAAGTGATGTTGAGCAGGCACTTGAGCTTCTTGAGTCCCAGGACGCGGGCCGCGCGGTGTTGATGCCCCTGGGTGGAAAAACCCCAGAGGGCGTCCGTGCTTCTGCAGATGCAGATGTGGTTGGCATCGCTTCCCAGCTCGTTCGTGTGCCTGCAGAGCTGCGGTCCGCCGTGGATGCGCTACTGGGCAGTACGCTGGTCGTCCGAAATCGCGCTGCCGCACGCCGGCTGCATGTGGGTCTGCCGCCGCACGCCCGCGTTGTCACCCTACGAGGCGAAGTTTTCCGTGCGGACGGCCTTATCACGGCGGGCCGGGCACCATCCTCGGTAACCCTTAGCAGGCCGCGGGAGAAGCGCGAGATCCAGGAATCTCTGTCCGAGATGATGGAGCGGCTCCAACGGCTGGAGGCGCGGGTCGACGCAGCTGCCGAGGCTGTGGAAGGAGCCCGGGCAGCGCTTTCCATGGCGGAATCAGAGCTTGAGCAGCATCGCAAGGGGCTCATCGCCGCCCAAAGCGCTGAGCACGAGGCAAGAATGGAGTCTGAGCGGCAAACCCGGCTTGCCGACTGGCACAAGAGCCGCCTGGATGAGCTTCGGGATGAAATCGCATTCTCAGCCGCCGAGCGTCAGCGACTCGCGGCAACCCTGGCAGAGCATGAATCGGTGACGGAGGCGGCCCGTGCAAGGATCAAAGTCCTGAGCGAACAGCTCGGCAAGCTCAGCCTGGATGAGGCTCAAGAATTGGTGGCGTATTGGAGCACGCGCGCCGCCGTCACCCAGCAGACCACCGACGCCGTTCGCATGCGACGCGACGAGCATGCCAGCGCAATCCAGAGACTTGGACAGCAATTCGAGGAACTCCGACTTCGGGCGGAAAAGGATTCGGCCGGCCTCAAGGACCTGGATTCGGAGCGGGCGCAGCTGATGGAGCGTGAACGCGAGTTGCAGGCTCAGATCGGCGGGCTGCAGGCACAGATCGAGCCTGCCGAAGTAGAGCTCGAGCGGTGGCAGCAGGAGGAAGGAAATCTAGAGGAGGCCGAGGTAGAGGCTCAACGGAGCTCCACGAGCGCGGACCGCACCCTGAATCAATTTGAGATCGATCTAGTCCGCCGCCAGGAAGCTCTGGAATCGCTGCGCACGCGCATCGTGGACGATTTCGGGCTGGTGTCTTTTGAGTATGCGGCCAACGTCGAGGGCCCAGTGCCCCTGCCGTTCGAGGGGCTGGTTGAGGAGCTGCATGCAGTCTCAGAGCTCCGCCCAGATCTTGAGGATCAGCTCAATCAGCGCCGGGCGCGACTTAGGCGGCTCGGGCTCATCAACCCGGAGGCGGCCCGGGATTACGAGTCTGAGTCGGAGCGTTACTCATTCCTGAGCGCTCAGGTGCAGGACCTGCGGCAGGCGGAGGCCGATCTCCGGCAGGTCATTGCCGAACTCGACGAAATGACTCGTAAGGAGTTTTCACGGACCTATGCTGCCGTCGACAAGCAGTTCCGCGAAATCTTCACACGGCTTTTTGGCGGTGGATCGGCGCGGCTGGCTCTGACCGATCCCGACAACCTGATCGAAACAGGCATCGAGATCGAAGCGCGACTGCCTGGTCGAAGGGAACAAGGACTGTCCCTGCTCTCCGGAGGCGAGAGGAGCCTAACAGCCATCGCGCTGGTGTTCGCCCTCCTGAAGGTTTCGCCGACGCCCGTATGCGTTCTGGACGAAGTGGATGCCATGCTGGATGAGGCCAACGTCGGTCGATTCCGGGACCTTCTGGCCGAGCTCAGCCAGGACACGCAGTTTGTCGTAATCACCCACAACCGGAATACGGTGCAGGCTGCCGACTACATCTATGGCGTCACCATGGGCCGCGACTCGACGAGCCAGATCATCAGCTTGCGCTTGGACGAAGTAAGCGAGGAAATGCTCGGAACGAGCAGGGTCTGATAGCGATGAACAAATGAAAAAGGGAACGGCGCCCAATGGGCGGCGTTCCCTTTTTCGAATAATCCACTATTGAGCCAGCGGCGGAGCAGTAGGCTCAGTCGGCACGAGATCGTGCCAGAAATCCTGCGTCACAACATTGTACGTGGTTCGCGCCTCGGTGAGCCATTTGTCGAATGCCGTTTGACGAGCGTTGTCGTAGCCGCTCGCGTCGAGGGGCATGTTGGCATGCGCCAGAACCTGGATGATGTGATATCCGAATTGGGTCTTCACGGGCTGGCTGATCTCGCCTACCTTCAGACTGAAGGCCGCATTTTCGAACTCAGCGACCATTGCGCCCCGGGCGAACCAGCCCAAGTCGCCGCCCTTGTCCTTGTTGCTGGTATCTGTTGACAACTCCGCAGCGAGCTTGGCGAAATCCTCGCCCTTGTCGAGCCGATCCCGAACGACCTGAGCAATAGACTCATCGGGCACCAAAATGTGGCGCGCCCAGACCTGTTCCTGCGTGTGCGGCACGTCAACCGTGATCAGATCCCTCAGCTTCCGGCGCAGGATGTCCACCTCATAAAGCTGACGAAGTTGGACCTCGGTCAAACCTTGCTTGGTCAGGTTGTCCACGCTGGTGCGATAGCTTTCTTCATAGCCCTGTTGAGTTATTGGTGTAGAGGTCGGGAAGGGCGTGGAGGTGGGCAGCTCCGTTGGTGTGGGGCCGGAAGTGGCCGTTGGAGAAGGGGTGGTGGACGCCGTTGGGGAGATAAGCGGATCGAGCGTCGCCGTGGGCGACGGCAGCGGCGTCTGGAACTCGGTCGGCGTAGGAGTGATGGTGACCAGCTTCAGAGTCTCGGCAGAAAGCGTGGGGGAAGCAGCATTAGTGGGGGTAACCGAAGCGGTGGGCGTGCCTGAGGGATAGTACTGGAATGACGCCTGAATGGCCTGCTCCACCTCCGCGGCGCTCGCCGTGATGCCACGCTTGGCCGACTCCTGGCGGATGATCTCCTCATTGATCATGTCGTCCAGGACGGTCTGACCGATGGACACTGGATTGTTCAGCTGCGCGAGCATCTGCTGTATCTGGCTGCTCAGATCGACGCCGAGATACTGCTGATACTGCTCATACATATTGACGTTGCCCAACATACGCTGGCGTTCCATGCGGACGCGCGCTTTCCATTCCTCTAGGGGAATGGCAACATCCCCGACGGTGGCAACGGGACGCCGCGGCTGCAGATAGGTCTGGTCGATAATGGCGTAGGCAATCAAGCCCACCACGGCAACCAGGATGAGGATGAACCCGGCCAGGATGTATCGCGTCTGACGGCGCTCGCGTTCGAGCCGCGCCATGTGTTTCTTGGTATGCAGTACGGGCTTTTGCTCCGAAGGATTTGCCATAGGTGAAACGCCTTGCGAAGACTACGCCCGCTCTGCGCGGGCGCGTCACCGCATCAGCTCAGCGCGATCCTCCCTCGAAGCGGGAACCGGTGAAGGGAAGTAGGGCAATGTGCCGTGAGCGCTTGATCGCGCCGGCAAGGACGCGCTGGTGACGGGCGCACGTGCCGGTCTGCCGGCGGGGTCGGATCTTCCCGTCGTCCGAGATGAACCGCCGGAGCATGTCGGCGTTCTTGTAATCAATGCTGATGGTCTTATCCGCGCAAAACTGGCAGGTCTTGGGTCGGGCGAAGTATCTTCGCTCTCCGGGTCCGCTGCCTTCCCCGGCGTTTTCTGACGATCTCTCAACAGCCATTCGAATTCTCCATTATCCTAAAACGGAAACTCTTCGTCTCCGGCGCTGGGTTCGCCGTCCGTTGGGCCGCCCTGCTCTTCCGAGCCTGAACTGCCCTCGCGGCGCTCTCCAAGCATCATCATTTCATTTGCGACAATCTCGACGCTGGTGTGCTTCTGCCCTTCTTTGTCGTCCCAACGGCGAGTCTGAAGCCTGCCCTCGATGTATACCTGTTGGCCCTTATTTAGATACTGTTTGCATATCTCGGCCAGGTTGCCCCAGGCGACTATGTTGAACCACTCGGTCTCTGTGTGGCGTTCGCCATCGGCGCTGTTCCATGTGCGGCTCACAGCCAGGGTGAAGGTCGTCACCGGGCGCCCCGAAGGCGTGTAGCGCATCTCGGGATCTCTTCCCAGGTGACCGATCACCATGACTTTGTTGAGGCCACGACTCATAGGATCCTCCTTGCCTGGTTCCACCTGCGTGCCAATTGCGAACGGGATGTTTCCTGATAGGCCGATTCAAGACGCGGGCAGGCGGACGAGCCTGGCGCCATCAGGATACGACGGTAAGCATGTGGCGCATTATCGGCTCTGTGTAGCGCAGATTCTGTTCCAGGCCGGCGGTTGTCTGCGGCTCCAGAGTCAGATTGAAGAGGACATAGTTGCCCTCGCGCTGCTTGCGGATGCTATATGCCATCCGCCGCTTGCCCCAAAGGTCGACTTTGTCGACGTTGCCGCCGGTTTCGGCGACCCACCCCTTGACGCGATCGATCACACCGGTGACCGCGGTCTCGTCCAGATCCGGCTGGATCAGGCACACTAATTCATATTTACGCACGGGAATTCCTCCTTTCCATGGGTTTGCTCCGTTCGGGGCCGTGGGCCCCGGCGGTGCGGAAAGGCACGCTCTGAAACGTACCTTGGATAGCGGCGCTAGTTTACCACACAATCTCCAATCGTCGTCGCGAGGAGCGCCGATGGTGCCTAATGGACTCGGATCGGATTTGAGATGATCCACGTGCGGCGCGCTCCCAGGTAACGCCTGTAAGCCTCGACACGGTACGTGCCGCGCTGCGGCGCCTCGAAGGTAAGTATCCTGGAATGCTTCGCCGTATGGACACGACGTCCGTCCCGCATGAGCTGGATGTCGCATGGGTACGGAGCCTGGACGCTAAGGGTCACGTTGGCACCGCCTTCAATGTGCCCGCCCATATGGACATTGCCGCCCCGACCCAGTGCCTGGAACGCGAATCCGCGAGTGGGCTTTGGCAGATCATATGCGAGGAAGCATCGCCCGGCCGCAAGAGCGGCGTATATGGAACGCGCGTCGCGATCGGCGTCGGAGGACAAAGGACCGTCAAGCAAGACATGGGTATTAATGGCCCTAAAGTGATACTTGTAGGGAAAGACCGTCCGGCGCACTGGGCCAGCGTGCTTCTTGAGAGCGTGGGCGTCGGACCCGGCGACTGCGACGCAATTGCCTCTCGCCAGGAGGTCATCCCAAAGCCTGAGCGCCTTCGGATGCGGACCATGCGCCACGAACACGGGAAACAAAGCAAGAAAGAACCCCCTGATCCAGCTCGGCAGGAACGACTTCAACTCGCTGAATCCGTTCCAGAGCTCGATCCCCGTGAAGCCGCTCACTGACCAATCCTCCCAGGAGATATCCGGCTCATGGAAGGCCGGCGCCGGAGGATCAACGGGATGTGCAATGAAGGACAAGCCGCCGCTGAGCTGAATCGCGCGCAGCAAGGCGTCCGTGTCTTCGCCATAGGGACTCAACTCAGAGTTCGCCCCGAGAACCAGTAGATGGTTCTTCTGGGGGATTCGCGAGCGATCATGGATCTCCTCACCAACCAGAAAGAGCAACCGTCTTCCGCGATGCTCGACGTATCGCTGCATGCCATCGATGCGCACGTTGTGATCGGTGACTATGACCGCATCGAGGCCACACTGAAGGGCGGCAGAGGCGATATCGCGATGACTTCCGGAGCCATCAGAATAGCGGGTGTGCATGTGCATATTCAGCACGATTTCGTTCATGATGCGGCCCGCACGAGGCTTGGTTGACGACTCTTCTGCATCACAGGTATAATTCGCCCGCTAGTTCCCTGGAGGCCAGTGCATGACAACTTTTCTAGATACAGCGTTGATTATAGTGGCTGTGGGTCTCATCCTCAGCGTGATACTGCAGAGCAAGGGCGCAGGACTTGGCGGATTGACCGGATCGGATGCCAGCAGCGTTTTTACGGCCCGGCGAGGCATTGAGCGCGTGCTCTTCTGGGTTACGATCGTCCTGAGCGTACTCTTCTTTGGCCTGGCCATTGCCGAGATCATTGCCCGGCGCTGACCGACGCGTCCAGGCTGGCATCTGCCCGGGCCAAAGGCGCGGTTTGGACCGGGCCTGAGCCGTTGCGAGCGATTCCCCAAGTGTCAATTGCATAAGCTGTGATGAAGAGACTTCGCTGGCAGATCGTGGTAGTGCTGGCAACTCTGGTAGTTGTGGCACTGCTCCTTCTGAGCCAACAGCCTGTTTCGTCGCCGGCGTCGCCGGAAGCGGCACCAGGCGGCGTTTACTCCGAAGGGATTATCGGGGCGCTCGGGCGCCTGAACCCGCTCCTGGATTGGCATAACCCTGCCGATCGGGACGCTGACCGACTGCTCTTCAGCGGGCTGGTACGGTTCGATGCTCGCGGCCTGCCGCAGCCGGACCTTGCCGAGTCCTGGGGAGTCTCGGCCGATGGGACTATCTACAATTTCACTTTGCGGCCGAATGCCGTGTGGCATGACGGCGTGGCGGTCACCAGCGATGATGTCATTTTCACCATCGATCTGATCAAGTCCAGTTCGCTGTTCCCGCCGGACATCAAGAGCCTGTGGGAGCAGATCGAGGTAAAGCAGCTCAACGACAAGAATCTTAAGTTCACGCTGCCCGAGCCGTTTGCGCCGTTCCTGGACTACGCCACATTTGGAATCCTTCCAAAACACATCCTGGCATCAACGCCACCTGCACAGCTGGACAGCGCAGCGTTCAACATCAATCCTGTGGGAACCGGCGCCTACAAATTCGATCATCTGATCGTGGAGGGGGGGAAGATCGCCGGGCTGGTGCTTACAGTGAACGATCAATACTATGCTGCGAAGCCCTACATCCAGCAGATCGTGTTCAGATACTATGCCGATTCGCGCACTGCATTGGATGCGTACGAGCAAGGAGAGGTGCTGGGTGTCAGCGAGATAACGGCCGATGTACTGCCTGAGGCCCTCGCGGATCCAAAACTCTCCCTGTATACAGGTCAGCTGCCCCAAATTGGCATCGTGTTGCTCAATACCAAGAGTCAGGAAGCACCCTTTCTGCAGAACGCGAATGTGCGGCGCGCCCTGCTGCTCGGTCTGAATCGGAATTACATCATCTCCTCAATATTGCACGGCGAGGCGATCGTGGCGACGGGTCCGGTACTGCCCGGATCGTGGGCTTACTATGACGGGATCGAGCGCTTGAGCTACGACCCGGAGGGGGCGATCCAGCTTCTCAAGGAAGAGGGATACGTGATCCCCGCCTCCGGCGGATCGGTGCGCGCGAAGGATAATGCTGCGCTGGACTTTGTCCTGGTCCATCCTGATGATCCATTGCATACACAGATCGCGCAGGCGATCCAACAGCAGTGGGGCCAGATCGGTGTGCAGGTCAATCTCCAAGGCGTTCCGAACGATCAGCTGATCCCATCGTACCTGGGACCCCGGACATATGAGGCTGCCCTGGTGGAACTAAACATGGCGCGGACCCCCGATCCGGATCCGTATCCGTTTTGGCACCAGGCGGAGGCCACGGGCGGGCAGAATTACTCCCAATGGGATAATCGAGCGGCAAGCGAATACCTGGAGTCGGCGCGAACCGAAACAGACTTCACGATCCGAGCCCGGCATTACCGAAATTTCCAGGTGCTGTTTCAGAAGGAACTCCCATCATTGCCGCTGTACTATCCGGTCTACAGCTACGCCGTGGACGCGCAGGTGCAGGGGGTGCAAATCGGCCCGCTCTATGAGCGCAGCGACAGATTCCTATTGGTGAACAGTTGGTATCTGGTGACACGGCGTTCTTTGCAACAGACGCCCGGCGCCACCGTCTCCCCGTGAGCCAAATCGCCCCATTCGGCCAAGGCCGGACCTCTCAAATCGTGACTGGAGCCAAGACCATGAATGCTGCCCTGAGCTATGTCAATGACAACAAGGATCGGTTCTTGAACGAGCTCAAGGACCTCTTGAAGATCCCTTCCATCTCAACCGATCCTGAGCACAACGCGGATTTGCTGCGCGCCGCCGAGTGGGTGGCCTCACACCTACGCGCCCTGGGAATGAACAATGTTCAGATCATGCCGACTGGGGGGCATCCCGTTGTTTACGGCGAGTGGCTCGAAGCAGGACCATCAGCTCCAACCGTGATGCTCTATGGTCATTATGACGTTCAGCCGCCGGATCCGCTCGAATTGTGGAAAAGCGCGCCCTTTGATCCGGAAGTTCGCGGTGAAAATCTGTTCGGCCGTGGAGCAGCGGACATGAAGGGCCAGGTGATGGCCGTCCTGGATGCCGTCGAAGCCATCGTTCGCACCAGCAAGCTCCCGGTCAACGTGAAGTGGCTTATAGAGGGAGAAGAGGAAATCGGGTCGGATCATCTGGACGCCTTTATTCAGTCGCACAAGGAACTGCTCGCCTGCGACTTCTGCCTGAATGTGGATGCCGGCATGCTGGACGCGGACAAACCCTCCATCACGACGGGCCTACGCGGCCTGGCATATTTCGAGTTGCGCGTGTACGGCCCCCGCAAAGACCTGCATTCGGGGCTATACGGCGGCATAATCCACAATCCGGCTCAGGTGATGACCGAATTGATCGCGGGCATGCACGATGCAAAGGGGCGCGTGACACTTCCTGGCTTCTACGACAAGGTTCGGAAGCTATCCAAGAAGGAGCGGCAGGACTTTGCCCGGTTGCCGCTCAAGAACAAGCTCTACATTGAGCAAACGGGCGTACGCGCCTTGTGGGGTGAATCAAACTTCAGCGCACCTGAACGGCTGGGTGCGAGACCTACGCTTGAGGTGAATGGTTTGCTTTCAGGATTCACCGGGACGGGTTCGAAGACAGTGCTGCCGGCGTGGGCGATGGCAAAGATCTCCTGCCGCCTGGTCCCGGACCAGACCGAGGCGGACACGATCAAGCAATTGAATGCGTATCTCAAGAAGAATGCGCCGAAGGACGTGCGCTGGGAGTTGAAGTATCTCCACGGCGCTGGCGCCGCCCTTACCAAGACCGACAATCCCGGTGTGCAGGCATTGCGCAAGGCAATCAAGGACGTATGGGGAAAGGAGCCCTACTTCCTGCGGGAAGGCGGTTCAATCGGCGTCGTGGTCCAGCTGCAACGGCACCTGAATGTAGATTCGATACTTTCCGGTTTCTCCCTTTCGGACTGTGACGCGCACTCACCCAACGAGAAGCTTCACCTTCCCACCTGGTATCGAGGGATCGAGACTCTGGTGCGTTTCTTTTACAACCTAGCCTAGCATGGAAGACCGAATCATTACCTACGGAGGCCAGGCGGTCATTGAGGGTGTGATGATGCGAGGCCGCGCTGCGATGGCCATCGCCATGCGAGCACCAGATGGGCGTATTGTCACGCACAAGGAGAAACTCGGCAGCATCTATCGTTCACGGGTGGCCCGTATTCCCTTCCTCCGCGGCGTCGTATTGTTGTGGGATGCTCTCGGACTCGGCATGCGCGCATTGACGATCGCTGCAAACACCCAGACCGGAGAAGACGAGAAGCTCGAGGGCCCTGCCCTCTACCTGACATTGGGGGTGGCACTGCTCTTTGGAATAGGACTTTTTTTCCTGCTGCCGGCTGGCCTGGGGAGCCTCGCCGAGCGCTACCTGGCGTGGAACGCCTGGTGGAGCAATGTGCTGGAAGGTTTGGTCCGCCTGCTGCTGCTCGTAGGTTACATCTGGGCCATCGGATTCCTGCCGGACATCAAACGCGTGTTCTCATACCACGGCGCCGAGCACAAGACGATAAATGCATTTGAGGCGGGCGCTGAGCTGACGCCGGAAACGGTAGCCCGATTCCCCCTAGAGCACCCTCGCTGCGGAACAGCCTTTCTGTTGACGCTCGTCTTGTTCTCCGTCCTACTCTTCAGTGCAATGGGCCCGTTACCCCTTGCGTGGCGATTGATCAGCCGGATCGTCCTGATCCCGGTACTGGCAGGTTTCTCGCTGGAATACATCCGCTGGACCGCGGCTCATCTCAACAACAAGTTTGTGCGGTGGCTCATCAAGCCGAACCTCGCTCTGCAGTCACTTACCACGCGTGAGCCCGATAGCTCGATGCTGCAAGTGGCGATCGAAGCCTTCAAGACCATGAGGCAGGCCGAACAGGAACTTGCGGCCTAGACCGGCCTGGCCACGCTGCCTGCGGCGCGTTGCCCCCTTCTGATCAGGCACAACGCGCAAGCGTCCCTTGTCCAAGATACGTCGATACGTCACGATCACGGTGATCTTGCTTGTCGTTGGCGCCTGTGGAGCCGGCGTCTGGCTGTACACGCGCGGCCGGCCGCTGCCTTTGCCTATGCACCAGCAACTGTTCACCGGGGCAGAGTATTTTCGGCAAGTACAGCTCAGCCCGCAGCCCTACATTGCCCACGTGATCAAGCTCGATATGCGTACTGCGGGAGTGCGTTTCCTGGTAACGCCAGCAGATGAGCGAGGGAGCGACCTTCCATTGAAAGCGCGAACCACTTCGGAATTCCTGACTGAGTTCCACATGCAGATCGCCATTAACGGAGACGGTTTCTCGCCCTGGTGGTCTCGCAGCCCGGCAGACTACTACCCCCACAGCGGAGATCCGGTGCGGCCACGAGGCGCTGCGGCTTCGCGGGGGAGGGTCTACTGGACGACGAGTGAACCATATCCGACGCTGTACATCAATTCGCGCAATCAGTTGAGCTTCGACGCGCCAGCCAAGCCCTACAACGCCATCTCTGGGGAGACGATGTTGGTCATGGGCGGCGAGCCCGTGCCGAACCTGGACAGCTCTGAACTCCATCCCCGGAGCGCCATCGGATACTCACGCAACGGCCGCTACCTGTTCCTGGTGGTGGTCGACGGGAGGCAGCCCTTCTACAGCGAGGGCGTGACTCTGTCTGAGCTGGCGGGTCTGATGGTATCTTTCGGCGCGGAGTACGCCATGAACCTCGACGGCGGCGGATCGTCGACCCTTGTAATGGAAGGAAGCGATGGCATGCCGCGAGTCCTCAATTCTCCCATTGACAACTACATCCCGGGTCGTGAACGCCCGGTCGCCAACCATCTCGGCATATCGCTGCGGCGGTAGGCCCCCGGATGAGTGCTAGAACTCAACTTCATTGAGCTGCTCAAAGTCCAGTTGGAAGCCGCCGTCCTCAGAGCCGGCCTCTTCCGATTCCACCGATAGACCTGCCTTGTCGCCCCTATCGCAGAGGGAACGATAGACGCAGAAACGACACTGCCTCGTATCTTGTGTGAGGGGAAATGAGGTCGTGCTGGATATCTCCTCAATGAGCGTGCGGATGGCGAGCCAATCGCGATCGTACTGCGCATCATCGTAGTCGAAGGTGGCGGGCTCGCCAGGGAACTCGGCAAACCAATAGACCATCGAGATCTCGGAGGGTCTGAAGGGGCGACCGTCATTCAGAGCGGAGCCAGCTTTGACGAGCAGGGCCCGGTATACCCGCGTCTGCCAGCGTGCCGCAAGGACCTCATCACGTGTTCTCCGTGCGTAGGTCTTCCAGTCATACACTGTCGCCGTGCCACTTTGCAGAGCCAAAAGATCATACTTTGCGACAAGTCTGTATTGGCCCACGGTTGCCGCGAGCGTGATCTCTGTGCGAAGGGATCGACCCTGGAGGTTGGGGCCGCTGGACACGAAGTTGTGCCACCAGCGTGACATGTCGGTTGACGCCGCCATCGGGGAAAGGCGTCCGGCAGGCACGCCAAGGAAATACTGCTGAACCATTCGGTGAAACTGCAAACCCTCGCGTTGGCGGGTCTCTGTCTCGGCGACCGGCTCTGTTTCCACTGCCGGCCAAACGAGGCGTTCAAGGTAGCGCAGCTGGAAGCGACGAGGGCAGTCGGAATAGTCCTGCAGCGATGATTGGCTGAATGTGAACGATCCTTCGAGGCCGGCTGCAGCAGAGGCTGGAATCGTGTCCATGGCAACCTAGTGTTGCTCCTGCGACCTGAGAATCGCGGCAAGAGCAAGGGCGCCGAGAACTCCTGACCTGGAACCCAATTGCGGCGTGACGATGAAGGCATCGATGCCATCTGCAACTGCGCCGTGCCGCACATAACCCGCGAGGCCCCGCTTCACCTTTTGCCTGATGGACGGCAACAGGAATGTGCGCTGCATGATGCCGCCTCCCATCACAATGCGCATCGGAGAGACAACGAGGATGTAGGTGCAAACGGCTTCGGCAAGGTAATCACACTCGAGTTCCCAGAACGGGTCATCGTCCGGCAGGCTCTCGGCAGGGCTTCCGAAACGCGCGCGGAGCGCCGGGCCGCTTGCCAGTCCCTCCAGGCAGTCGCCATGGAAAGGGCATGATCCAGGAAAGGGATCCAGGGCCTGATCATGCCTGACGCGGATGTGGCCCATTTCGGGATGCTGCAGGCCGTGGAGCGGGCGCCCATCGACGATCAGTCCCCCACCTATGCCGGTGCCAACGGTGATGTACAGCGATGGATCCGCTGCCGTGGTAGCGCCCCAGGTATGCTCACCAAGGGCGGCTGCATTCACATCGGTATCGAACGCAACTTCAACGGACAACGCTGCGCGGATATTTCCCGCGATGTCCGTATTCTGCCACCCAGGCTTGGGAGTGGAGGTGATGTGACCATATGTGGGAGATCCCGGATGAATATCGCATGGTCCAAACGACCCAATGCCAATGGCCTCGAGGCGGTTGGCTGCTGAAAACGGTCTGAAGAATTCAGCGACCCGCCCAAAGGTCGCTTCGGGGGTGGTCGTGGGGAACGTCGCTTCCGCCAGAATCTGATCAGGACCGCGCCCGATAATGCAGTTGAACTTGGTACCGCCAGCCTCTATGCCTCCGTACATCACTTCAGTGACCACGTTGAACTCCCAGCATGCAGCCCGCCTAGGCTTTGCTCTCGGGATGTTGGGACTGCCACCAGCCCTGAAGTGCCAGCAAAGCCAGGGCGGGTTCCGCCTCGCCGCGCCGGCCGGTGTTCCACGTGATGATCAGCTCGCTGCGTGACCGCGTGATACCGACGTATAGGAGACGCAAGCGCTCGCGTGCATAGTCCAGCCGTGCCTGCATAGTGGCGCGATGCTCCTCATAGAATTCGAATTCAGAGTCGGCGGCCAGCGATTCCATCTGGGCAATCGCTTCTGCCTCGAGATTGAGCTCATCGCTAAGGAACCACTTCTCCGAGATGAACCGATCACCGGGCAGGGCGGAAGGAAAATCGTAGCTGTTCACAGAAAGCATGTAAACCCGATCCCACTCCAGGCCCTTGGCTTTGTGCATCGTGGCGACAACCACCTCACCCTTATGATCGTCGGGATTGAAGCCAGAGTCATCTGCCGAAAAGCCGATGAACTTGCGTTCGTTGCGGGCAATTTCGTTAAGTTGCGGTGTGAGCTCCGGAAGACGCCACTGGGGATTTTCCCCTGCAAGCTGAGCCATGACAAGCGCCAGCTTGTGAGCGAGCGCGAGGTCCGGTGCCTGCGTGAAGATGTCCTGCCCAAGCGTCAAGACGAGCTGGTCCACCGGGAGCACGGTGGCAGCAAGCCAGCGAGCGATTTGATCCCTGAAAAGCAGCAGTTCCATCTGCACCTCGGCTCGCTCCTCCTGAGGTACCGCCTCCAGCAGCTCGCCGGCCCCGTCGGGGATGGCCTCGTCTGCGTGCAGGGCACGGACCACTGGGGACGGCGCCACGAAATCTTCTATGAGCCGGAGTTTTCCAAGGAGCTCCGCAGTGCGGGCGTACAACAATTGGTGCTGCTTGTCAGAGCGCCAATCGCGGCGCCAGACCTTGTAAGCTTGCGCCAATTTGGCCGAGGCGCCGGGCTCGGAAAGATACGCCAGGACGTGACTCAACGAGCCCGCAACGGCTCGCGTCGGAGAAGTGCTGCGTAGCAGCTCGCGACATTTGATGCCGCGGGCCTGCAGCGCCCTTACGACCTTGGCGGCGTGATCGTTCGTGGAACAGAGGACTGCCACCGTTGATTCGGAATGGGAGGGCAGCCACTCATGGAGCGAACGAACCGCTGCGGCGATCTCATCTTCGGACGTGAAGCGAGAGGGGTCGAGAGAAATGCCGGAGGGATCATTGGGCGGATTCGGCTGCGGATCACCCGCAGGCGACGGCTTTATGAGTGGCTCCGACAACGCGTCCCGAACCTCAGCAATCGGGTGAGAGTGCATGGTCCACTTTATCAACTGGTTGGCCAGGTCCATGACCGATGGCTGGCAGCGTCCAGACTCCGGCATGGGGATGCTCGGGTGGGCTCGGATGAACTCCCGAAGGAACGTGGGATCGGCCGTAGTGAAGGTCTCGAAGATTGCCTGGTTCGGATCGCCGACGCGGACCCAGTTTCCGTTCTCGCCTGCCAACATGGATAGGATGCTCTCCTGAAGGCGGCTGGAGTCCTGCGCCTCGTCCTCCAGGATAAATGGCCATCGGAATCTGAGCCGCTCGAGGAGTGGCGGCGATGCATTCAGCATGTAGGCCGCGAATCGGATGAGGTCGTCAAAGTCCACGGCGCCGCGATAGGTGAGGGCCGCCTGATAAGACGCATAAATCTCGGCGCCCATCCTGGCGAGCTCAAGGGGCGCGGGCTGCTGATCCAGCGTGCGTGACAACGCCGCGGGCGTCAACTGGCGATCCTTGGCCGCCTTGATGAAGCTGGTCGAAATGCCCTCAATGAGATCCGGCCAATGCCGACTTTCCACCTGCCGCAGCATGCCTTCATTCAACCCGGCCTTCACATAGCGTTCGCGGACCTCGGGGTGGAGGCGCACCCAGGCTCGGGCGGCGTCACGAATCATTGTCGATGAGGCGGCCTCATCCACGATCGTGAATGCCTTGTCCAAGCCGACCAGCGGTGGGTCCTCGCGGACGATGTCGTGGGCCAGACCATGCAACGTCCGGACACGGTAACCAAATGCCGGAATGGGGCCGGCCAAGCCTGCAGAGGCGGCGATGCGGGCCGAAAAATTGTCGACTGCGGAATTCACCAGCGTGACGATGAGGACTTCCTGCTCCGGACCCAGCAGGTGCGGAGAGGCGATGATCTGGGCAGCAAGGGCCGACAGCGTGTGGGTCTTGCCGGAGCCAGGGACTGCAGAGACACCAAGCATGCCCCGCCGGTACGTCAGGACTTGGCGCTGGGAGGGCCGAGGGGAGAACTCCGTCTTCATGGATGCATCCAAGTCCTGCTAGGCCGCAGTGCTCTCGCGGAGCAGCTGATATAGGGCCCGGAGCAACGGGCCGCGCTGCTCGAAGCCGGATTCGCTCAGTTGGCTGGAACACAGGTATACGCTCCGGCGGCATCGATGCAATAGGCCGGAAACCAGGCGCGCCATTCCATCCCGGTTGGCGCCTTCTTCATCTGCAAAGGTCCACTTCTGTCCCACGGGCCAACTCCGACTGAGGACACGCGTATGCGTCAAGGGTTGGTCAAGGCGTTCAAACCAGCCCGCGGCGCCGGGATCGAGCCAGAATTGGATGGATACAGGCGTGTTCATCATGAGGAACGAGTGCGCGGGTGCCAGGAGCACAGCCTCGCGTGGATCGCGCCGCCAGCCCTCCAGGTACTGCGCCGGCAAAACGCCCTCATCCAACAACTGCACGTATTCCCTGCCAATGTCGAAATCGGGGTGATCCCGATCGACAAATGCGGGTTCCATGGCCTGGCGGAACTTCCGAATTGACTCCACCAAGCTACCGGCGACGCGTGCCTCGTCCAGACGCTCATGGAAGCCAAAGCCGGGCTGAGCAAGGAGTTCACCGAACAGCCGCCTCAGGAAGTAATCCAGGGGTTGGGGATTGCCTTCCCGGTAGGCCAGGAGCCAGTCGCGCAGACGCGTGTACCTTGCACCGATCTGGAAGGTAATGCGCTCCTGCATGCCGGGATTGATCTCGTCAAAAGGCGCCAACGCGAGTCCCTTGCGAAGGACAATCTCCGTAAGCAGGTGCGCACGGACAAAATCCATCGAAAGCGCCGTCATGAAGGCCCTGGCAACATCGTATTTCGGCGGCGTGATGCCCCAATAGGGATGCGCCAGGGCGGCGAGGGCCAGCAGCGCCCGCGCTCCGGTTTCATCGCGAAGCGACCTGGATGGTCGAAGTGTGCGCGCGGGCACGCCACGACCTGCAAGGCGACCCATGAACGTAAAGCGTAGCGCATCGGATAGATACGGTGCAACGATCACGATCTCGGAAGGCGGGATGCCTACTTCAAAGATCAGCTGTCTGATCGTGTCCGCCACCCGATCCAGCAGCTCTGGCAGGAATCTTGCGTTGACCCAATTCAGAACGGATGGGTTGCTGCTGAGATCTTTCAGGACCGCAGGGCGGGGCGTTTGCGGATTCCGGATCACGGACTCCAGAGCAAGCGCGAGCCCCCCGACATCATCGGACATAACCTGGGATGCATGCATCGCAGCCCTGGAGGCGCAGAGGGTGCCAAGCGCCTCCGCTGAATCCGTATCGGCCCCCAGGAAACGTCGGTAACCGGCGCCCTCGTCGTAGAGGACCAGGGCCGAGTCCAGGTCCGGCAACCAGTCCTGGATCACTGCGTGAGCGCGGGGTATGTCTTCCTCGGCGTTGTCATAGATCAGATGCCGATATGTTGCACGAAGGTGGTTGCGAATCAGCGGATCGGGCCACAGGTATGACCAAAACATCTCGAGCTGCAGCGAGAAATCGAGGAGGCCGTGCTGGAGGCAGAACTGACGAAAGCGCGTAGCACAATCCTGTGCCTCAGCATAAATGCGACGCTGAGTCTGCTCGCCGACCCAGGCTGCATCAAGGCGGGAGCCGATCTCCGTGTAGGGGAAGCCCACCGCCGCCGATTTGTTGAGGCTATCCAATATCTGCGCGTACAGCCGGTTTCGGTCCATCGTCACAGACTGGAAATACCCCTGATCCAGCAATGGGCGCACGATGTGGGACATGTAGTACTGGGCCGACTCGAGAGTAAGAAAGAAAGGTGGTCGCTCCGGCTGCGCAAAACCAGCCTTCTCAGCCGCAAGCGGCCAGAAGAGATCACACAGGCGACGCGCCAGTCCGCCAATGGTGAGGGCATCGACTTCCGTGCCGGCGGCGATCTCCGGGGAGTGCGCCAGTTTCAGGTACGGATCCTGAAGGGTGCGCTGCGGCGTCAAGATGAGGATCGACTGGCCTGGGATACCTTTCGACAATAGGTGCTGCAATCGCAGGACACCGACAGTCGATTTGCCTGATCCAGCGGGGCCCTGCAAGAAGATCTTGGAATCAAGAGGCTGTCGAATCAGCGACTCTTGTTGATCCGTCAGCTTAAGAGAGGATAGGGGGGTGTGCATGCGGAGGGGCGGTCGGTCGCCTATTTTGTTATCAACTCTGCAGGCATGTACTTGCCGAAGAAGCTTGTCGTGCGCGCCCAAGCGTCGCGGGCGGCCTCAGGGCGGTAGGTCGACGGATCCGTGTCACGGAAGAATGCGTGCCCAGCGCCAGGATATACAACAACTTCATGGTCAACACCGACGTGATCGAGGAGGCTATCGAACTCTGCGATCGTGCCGGCAGGAATGGAACGGTCCTGGTCGCCGAAAAGCCCGAGCACCGGCGAGCGAAGCTTGTTGAGCTGATCGAAAAGGACCTGCATTCGACCGCCGTAGAATGTACACAGTGCACTCAGCGGTCGACGAACTCCCAGTCCCAGAGCCATGCGGCCGCCGAAACAGAATCCGATCGCACCGATGCGGCCATCGCAGACCGCATGCGGCAGGAGATGGTCGTAAACGGACGCCAATTCATCAGGCGCGCCCGCGGCGTACTTCTCGACAAGGGCGGACGCTGTCTCCGAATCGCCGAGTTGGGCGAGTTCGCCGTGATATAGATCGGGGGCAAACGCCGAATAACCCAGGGCCGCGAAACGATCGGCGATGGATCTTGTAAGGGCGTCCAAGCCCCACCATTCCTGGATCACGATGATCGCGGGCCGGTGCTCCGGCGAAGAAGGGCCGGAGAGATAGCCTGAAACGGGTCCGAACGTGGCATTCTGATTCATATCAGGCGACCTCATGAAGGGATTATAGTGGATGAGGTGAGAACATCCTGCGTGGGCGGCGCGGTCCTGCCGCCCAAGTGGGGATCGAAGTGCTCTGACGAAAACCAGAGGACCGAACGCGCCCATCCGGTCGGGAAACGACGCTGAAAAAGGGGGCCCCGCGCACAGATCTCTCGACAGGGTGGAGGCGCAATATGCTCCCAGATGGCAGGCTAACACCTCAACAGGGCAGCTCGCACAGTAGCAGGCCAGGATAGCACAGTCGTTCTATTTTGTGAAGCGTTGACAATGAGCGGGCACGCATGTATAATCTCGCTCGCTTCTGCCCTGGCAGCAAGATGGCCAGGGCGGACGTTTGTAAACCCAGCTTCCCCGGCGGCCGGCGAAGGGTGACTGAGCCCCGCGGGCTGAACGGCGAAGTGAATGCCTGGAGAAGAGTATGCGATACGCGATCATTGAAAGCGGCGGCAAGCAATATCGGGCCGTCGAAGGCGAGACGCTGGAGGTAGACCGGCTTCCGGACGACACAGGGAAGCAGATCAACCTGGAGCGAATTCTGTTAGTGGCCGACGGTGACACGTTCCAAGTCGGCACCCCCGTCCTCGGCGGAATCGAAGTCAAGGCCACGATCGTGGACCACTTCAGTGGTCCGAAGGTGATTCGTTTTCGGTACAGCCCAAAGAAACGAATTCGAGTTCGCGGGGGGCATCGCCAGCAGTACACGCGCCTGAAAGTGGACTTCATTGGCGGCAAGGGTGAGGTCCGCAAGGTGGAGAAAGCTGAACCCGTTCCGGCGCCTGTGAAGGAAGCCAGCGGCGAAACGCCGAAGAAGGCAGTGCAGAAAGAAGCCGCGGCGAAGAAGCGCACGGGTGCGAAGCCGGCAGTGAAGAAGTCGGCGAAGTAGAGCGAGAGGCTAACATGGCACATAAAAAGGGCGGCGGTTCAAGCCGCAATAACCGAGACTCCAATGCCCAGCGACTGGGCGTCAAGAGATATGCAGGCGAGTACGTGCTGGCCGGACATATTCTGATCCGCCAGCGCGGCACCCACATCAGACCCGGGCTGAATGTCGGCGCGGGCAAAGACGACACCTTATTCGCCACCGTAGACGGAATTGTGAAGTTCGATCTTGTCCGCGGCCGAAGACGCGTAAACGTGCTGCCGGCGGCGAAGGAATAATACCGATGAAAGCAAACATACATCCGACGTACTACGCCGACGCCAAGGTGACCTGCGCTTCGTGCGGGCGAACCTGGACGACCGGCTCGACGAAGAAGGAACTGCGCGTCGACATCTGCTCCAACTGCCATCCGTTCTTCACCGGGGAAGCCCAGAGAATCCTCGATATTGAGGGCCAGGTTGATCGCTTCTACAAGAAACTTTCCGCCCGGCAGAACTACGTGGAAGGTCAGAAAGCGAAAGAGGCGGCTAAGAAGTCCCCCGAGCGACCGATCGGCGACCTGGGTCTTTCGGCGCGAGCAACCGAAGCCCTCACCAAGGCTGGCATCACCCAAGTCAGCCATTTCCTGACGAAGCTTGGGGAGGGCGATGCGGCCATCCTTGCGATCAGCGGGTTCGGCCAGAAATCGCTGATCGATGCCAAGAAGAAGATGAGGAGCCTCGGCTACGAGATTCCGGAAAGCACGAGCACCAGCGAACCAGCGTAGGATTACCAGTAAGAACAATCTCAGGTAAACTAGACAGGCAGATGCGCCAGCATCTGCCTGTTTGTTGCCGCAACGGTTCTAACTCAGTGCGCCAGGGCGTCGGGCGATGAGAACGGATAGGGCCGGGGACCGTGACGCGCCGTTGAGGGACGGAGGACCAGGCACATGCCACACACGCAAGGCTCGGTAGAGGTGATCTGCGGTTCCATGTTCAGCGGCAAGACGGACGAGCTAATCCGAAGATTAGTGCGCGCACGGATCGCGAAGCAGAAAGTGCAGGTGTTCAAACCTGCGATCGACATGCGCTACGCCGCCGCCAAAGTCACGTCGCATGCGGGCGCGGACTTCGACGCATTGCCCGTGGATCAGGCAGGCGAAATCCTCAAGAAAGTCGATCCGGATACAACGGTGGTTGGCATCGATGAGGCGCAGTTCATGGACGCAACTCTCATAGAAGTAGTCCAGAAGCTCGCCGACTCTGGCATTCGTGTAGTCGTTGCCGGATTGGATATGGACTTTCGGGGGGAGCCATTTGGGACGATGCCGATGCTGATGTCGAGAGCCGAGCGCGTCGACAAGCTGCATGCCATCTGTATGGTGTGCGGCGACGAGGCATCCAGAACGCAGCGGCTGGTGAATGGCAATCCGGCCAGGTACGACGAACCAGTGGTGATTGTGGGGGCGGCGGAGCTCTACGAGGCGCGCTGCCGTGCCCACCACGAGGTGCCGCGCTAGCCGCACAATCAGAGTCAACCATGCAGAACTACAAAGATGTACTGGCTGAGATATTGATCGATGAAGCGACGCTGCAGAAGCGCGTGGCAGAACTTGGGCAAGAGATCAGCGCGGACTACCACGGCAAAGAGAACCTGCTGCTGATCTGTATCCTCAGAGGCGGTGTGCCATTCCTGGTGGATCTAAGCCGGCATCTCACCGTGCCGCACATGATGGATTTCATGGCAGTGAGTTCATACGGGGCGGGGCGGCGCGACTCTGATGGCAATGTAAGGGTCGTCTTTGACCTGCAAAACGACATCAGCGGCAAGAATGTGCTGCTGGTGGAGGATATTGTCGATAGCGGCCACACAATAGCGTCCGTGCTCGGGATGCTTGAGACGCGGCAGCCGACCAGCCTCAAGGTCTGCACGCTGCTGGATAAGGCGGAGCGGCGTGAGGCCCAAGTGCCGATCCACTACAAGGGCTTCACCATTCCCAATCGTTTCGTATTCGGCTACGGTCTTGACCTGGATGAGTACTACAGGAATCTGCCGTTCATCGGCGTGGTGGACCTCAAGAAGTATCGGCCTCAATAGCACCCAAGTTACGGAATCAATGCCGACTGGCGGCAGGGATAATGTCTGACAGGAAGACGCCGCAGAAATATGAATCGGCTTATGCCGGCAGATGGGTGGCCCGGCTGCAGGGCAAGATCGTGGGCCAAGGGGGAACACCGGAGGCTGCCCAACGGGCGGCACAAGCGAATCGGCACAAGGAGAAGCCAGAGATCAGCTACATGCCAGCTGCGACCGCCCTCTCATTCCCAGCACTACTTGATGAAGTCGCCGCGCTCGCGGAGGATCAACCCATCTTCCTGGTGGGTGGAGCCGTCCGCGACGCGCTGCTGGGATCCATCTCGCACGATTTCGACCTTACTGTAGAGCAGGACGCCATCGGCCTGGCGAGGCGAGTCGCATCGGCGCTGCATGCGGACTTCTACGTTCTTGATGAGGCCTTTGACGCAGCGCGGGTAATCATTCAGAACCCTTCCGGAATCCGAGACACCCTGGACTTCTCGTCCCTGCGGGGGGCGGACATCAACGCAGATCTAGAGGGGCGCGATTTCACCATCAATGCCATCGGCCTGGATCTGAAAGGGCGGACCACACGCGATCCGCTGCAGGGCGCCGCGGACTTGAGAACGAAGACGATCCGCGCTTGCTCGGCGACAGCGATGCAAGATGATCCGGTCCGGATCCTGCGAGGCGTTCGCCTGGCGGCGGCCCTGGATTTCAAGATTGACCCGGGCACCCGCGAGACGATGAAAGCGGCGGCCCATCTGCTCCCGAATACCTCGGCCGAGCGGCTGCGAGACGAGCTATTCAGAATGCTGGGGGGTCGAAAGCCCGACGCCTCGATCCGTGCGATCGAAATGCTGGGTGTCCTGCCGTACCTGCTCCCTGAGCTCGTGGCGCTGAAGGGAGTCGATCAGCCCGAACCGCACGTCCTAGACGTATGGGAACACACTTTGAGTGTCATGCATTACCTGGATGAAATCCTGGAATTGGTGGTAGAGGGCCGTCTGGAGAACGCCAACGGTATGCTGGCAAGCCTGCTGATGCTCGGAATTGGCAGATATCGGGGGCAAATCAAAGAACATTTCGCGAAGAACCCAAATCCAGACCGGAGCCTTCGGTCGCTGGTGCAATTCGCCGCGCTCTACCATGACGCCGGAAAACCTTCGACCCTATCAGCCAACAAGGACGGACAAATCCACTTCTTTAGACATGAGCATGACGGTGCAAGCGTGGCGGTTCAGCGCGCCATGGAATTCAACCTGAGCAATGCCGAAGTCACACGGTTGGAGACCCTGATCCAAAATCATCTGCGCTTGTTCTTCCTTGCCAGCCGGAAGGAAGAATCGGGGGATGCACCTTCGCGTCGGGCGATCTATCATTTCTTCCGTGACTCCGGGGACTGTGCCGTCGAACTGATCTTGCTGAGTTTGGCTGACCTGCGGGGCACGCGTGCGCACACGCTGAGCGAACAGACGTGGAAGATCTGGGTGGAAGTAGCACGGGAGCTTATGGAAAACCTGTGGGAGAGGACTTCGGAGAGCGTGTCTCCGCCGCGCCTGCTGGATGGACACGATCTGATGCGCGAGCTGGACCTTGAGCCCGGCCCAAGGCTTGGTGAACTTATGGCGAACCTGCGCGAAGCCCAGGCCATTGGAGAGGTCACTACCAAGGAGGAAGCCCTGAAGTTTGGACGGGATTGGCTGATTCAGAGGCCAACGTAACATCATCCGGTGTCCCGGAAAACGGACTGCGGGACCGAGAGAGATTGGAGGCGAGAGATGGAAGAGAGCATCCTCAATATCGACGGGATCAACATTGGCTACACGCGGCGCGGCAGCGGCAGGCCGCTGGTGCTGTTGCACGGATATCCCCTGGATCGAACGACCTGGGGAAGAGTGGCGGAGATACTGGAGCGGGAATACGACTTGATCATCCCAGACCTGCGGGGGTTCGGCGCCTCGGACGTGATGGAGGCAGATCGCTCCATCATCGAATACGCAAGCGACGTCGCCGGTCTGCTCGAGCGGCTGCGTGTGCGAAGGGCGCATATCGTGGGTCACTCCATGGGAGGCTATGTCGCGCTGGCGTTCGCGCGCGAATTTGCAGACAAGACGGCGGGCCTCGGATTAGTCT
>DATDCZ010000075.1:0-1739 GCA_036524055.1 Anaerolineales bacterium
GGCCGATGTGGATGCCATGCGCGCGCAGATCACGCCGAACACCGTGGCGCTGCTGGCCTCCGCCGGCACCTACCCGCACGGCGTCGTGGATCCCATCAGCCAGCTTTCGGACCTGGCAGTGGAGCACAAGATCGGCCTGCATGTGGACGGCTGCCTGGGCGGGTTCATCCTGCCGTGGATCGAGCGCCTGGGCTACGACGTGCCGGTGTTTGACTTCCGGCTGCCGGGCGTGACATCCATCTCGTGCGATACGCACAAGTACGGCTATTCGCTGAAGGGCACATCCACCATCAACTTCCGGAACAAGGACCTGCGCCGCCATATGTATTTCACGCAGGAGGACTGGCCCGGCGGCGTGTATTGTTCGCCGACAAATGCCGGAAGCCGTTCGGCCGGCTTGAGCGCGGCCATGTGGGCGGCGCTCGTGTGCATGGGTGAGGAAGGTTATCTGCAGGCGGCGCGTGCCATCATGGATACGGCCGACAAGATCCGCCTCGGCATTGCCGGCATTCCTGAGCTGCGCATCCTCGGGCGTCGTTCCACGTTTCTTATCGCCGTCACCTCGGACGTGGTCGACCCGTACTTCGTGAATGACTACCTGGAAAAGAAGGGCTGGCGCATGAACGGCTGCCAGAATCCTCCCGGCTTCCACTTCTGCATCACACTCCCGCAGACGCAAGCGGGCATCGCCGAACGCTACATTCAGGATCTCGCCGACGGCGTTGAGTGGGCCAAGCACCCGCCCTATGAGGTGGCCAGGA
Source organism: Anaerolineales bacterium (assembly GCA_036524055.1). Taxonomy (GTDB): domain Bacteria; phylum Chloroflexota; class Anaerolineae; order Anaerolineales; family Villigracilaceae; genus Fen-1038. The sequence continues at coordinate 762 of DATDCZ010000075.1, forward strand.
CGGGTTTCATCTACGGCATGGGCGGTTCGCCCGACGGCCTTGAGATGATGAAGTTGGGCATCAAGGGCTATATCGATGCGGGTTACGAGTACGAATAGGGTCCGGCGGCGGCGATCACTCCCCACGAAAGGAATATGCAGGCATGGGAATCAAATTCAAGTCGATCGAGTGGGTCAAGGAACTTGAAGCCCGGCTTAACTCCAGTGAGGTCTACGCACAAGCGGCGGCGAACTGGGAAGGCGATCTGAAGATCGTGAGCCTGCCCGACGAGAATTACCCGGAGCCGGTGTACATCTACGTCAACCTGCAGCATGGGAAGGCGTCGGATGCGCGGCTGCTGAACAGCCCGGACGAGCAGAAGTCGCTCTTCACGAGCACGGCGCCTTTCAGCACCTGGCGCAAGGTCCTGGAGGGCCGCATCGACCCGATCCAGGCCATGTTCTCGAACAAGATCAAACTCGTCGGCAGCATGGCGGCGATCCAGCGCACGCCCAAGGCCACGTACGAGCTGTGCAAGATCGCCGGCTCGATCGACACGGACTACACGCTGTAAGTTCGGAGTTACGTTGGTGGACATGGGCCGAAAACCGTGAACGCCTACGTGGGCCGGATCTTGCGCGTCGACCTCAGCCGTGGCAGGCTTTGGGAAGAGGCGCTGGACGAGGACTATGCCCGCAGGTACGTCGGCGGAAGCGGACTGGCGGCGCGCTATCTCTATGATGTGATCGACGCCGGCACCGATCCGCTCGGCCCCGCCAACCCATTGCTCTTCTTCACGGGACCGCTGGTCGGCACGTCGATGAGCTCGGCCGGTAGATACAGCGCCTGCGCGCGTTCACCGCTCACGGGTATCTGGGGCGAGGCCAACAGTGGGGGCTTCTGGGGGCCGGAGCTGCGCTACGCCGGATACGACGGGATCTGGTTCTCCGGTGCGGCGGACGAGCCCGTGTGGCTTTCGATCGTCGAAGGGCGCGCAGA
>DATDCZ010000076.1:0-28447 GCA_036524055.1 Anaerolineales bacterium
CGCGCGCCTGCTGGCCGAAACGGGCATCCTGGGTATGCTGCTTTATCTTGCCTTTCAATTCAGCCTGCTGGGCGATTCAGTCGCTGGCTTGCAGCGCGCTGATGCAACACTTCGCTATGTCGCCATCGCGGGACTATGCACGTGGCTGGCACTCTTGCTCTACAATGTGACGCAGGACTCATTTGCCACGCCCAACCTGTGGATAAATCTCGGAATCTTGGCTGGCATGTCGGGGGTCGAGCCGACCGGAAGTAGAGCTGCGAATCGGCTCGTGGCGCGGCCGCAGGAGCGCGGCCGGCATTGAAGCACCTTGCTTGACTAGGGAAGTGTGATGATCGTCCTTTCTGTCGGAATGCCGCGGGCCGGCTCAGGCTGGCACTACAACCTGATCCACGATCTCATGCAGACGACTGGCTGCGCCGAAACCGCCGCCATCCGCGAGCGGTTTCACCTTCAGCGCGTCCTGACTGAGGTCAACTTCAACATCGGGGTCTTGTCGGCGCGCCGGATCGCGCTGGTTGCATGGCCGGCACTCCTTGGAAATACCTTCGTGATCAAGGCCCATTCCCGGCCCACCACGGCCTATCGTTTGGCGCGTTCCGTGGGACTATTGCGCGCCACGTATATCTATAGAGATCCGCGCGACGCCATGCTTTCGGCCATGGACTATGGCCAACGGGCGCTCAAGCAGGGTCGACCCAATGCGTTCTCACACCTGACGGATTTTGAACGTGCCGTGGATTTCATGATGACTTACGTCCGGATCTGGGATCGCTGGATGGCAGAACGCGACATCCTGATCTCGCGCTACGAGGACCTCCTTCAGGACTACGATGCGCAAGCCCGGAAGTTGGCGGAATACCTGGCCCTCGACCCGGAAAGCAGTCAGGTACTGGCCGTGGTCGAACGCCTGCGGCCGCAACAGGCGGAATCACGCCAGGGCACACATTTCTTCAAGGGCCGGATCGGCCGTTTTCGCGAGGCTTTTTCAGATCAACAGCAACGCATTCTGGCAGATCGCGTCGGCCCCTATCTGCCCCGAATGGGTTACTCCGCATAGTGCTATGCCCCAAATCTGCCGGGTGCGACTCTCCGCGATCTAGCACGAATTCGCGTTGATCGCCCGGAGCGTCGGGATGGATGGCAGGAGGCGAGCTGGGTGCCCAAGGCCATAGGCTTGAATTACTTCGTCAGCGGAGCAGATAATCGCCTGCGGCCGCCGGTTCTTCTGATCCACGGCGCCGGGGGCAACCGCCTATATTGGCCCCCGCAGGTTCGGCGGCTGCCCGGCAAGCGGATCTTCGCGATGGACCTGCCCGGGCACGGCGAGTCAGACGGGATTGGCCGCCAGCGCGTCCAGGACTACACCGATGATGTCATCGGCCTTATGAATGAGCTCAACTTGAATTCCGCGGTCCTTGCAGGCCATTCAATGGGCGGCGCCGTTGTGCTGGATCTGGCGCTGCGCCATCCGGAGCGGGTCCGGGGTATGGCGCTCGTTGGCAGCGGTGCGCGCCTGCGCGTCGATACCGCCATTCTGCAGAGCGCGGCCCAGGAATCCACCCTCCCCGGCGCCATCAACCTAATTGGGCAACGGGCATTTGCTGCTGCAACGCCGCGCCGATTGCAGGAATTGGCGCTTCAGCGTATGGCGGAGATACGTGCGTCGGTGCTGTACGGCGATCTCCTGGCTTGCCAGGAATTTGATGTAATGCAACAAGTCGGCAGCATCCGCGTCCCGGCGCTCATCCTGTGCGGTGCCGAGGATGCAATGACGCCGCCCAGGTATTCGGAGTACCTGCGAGACAGCATTGGGGGTTCTGAGCTCCTGGTCGTTCCCAATGCAGGGCACATGCTCATGCTCGAGCAGCCGGATATCCTGGCCGCTGCACTGGCTGGGTTCATCGACAAAATACCCTATCGTCCAGGTGCTCGTTCGTAGCTGCGTGTGCAACTCCGGTGGCGCATGCGTCGCTTCAGCGCGCAGACAAGTTCAGGCTCCGAGAAATACCTCCAGAAAATGCCGCGCCTGCATTACCGCCTTGGCGCGATGGCTGAGCCGGTTCTTCTCGTCCATTCCCAGTTCGGCCATCGTCTTTCCGGTGCCTTCGACAAGGAAGATGGGATCATAGCCAAACCCTTCTGAGCCCCGTTCTTCGGGCACTATCTCACCCCCACATTCGCCCTCAGCCCACTGCAAGCGGCCGTCTGGAGTGGCAAGTGCCACAGCGCATCTGAACTTGGCCGTCCAGGGCAGCGGCTTTCCCTTCAAGTTCTGCAGCAGGAACGAACGCCGTTCGGAGTCGGTCGCATCATGCCCGCCCAGGTAACGCGCTGAATGCAGGCCGGGAGCACCATCCAAGACGGCCACTTCGAGGCCGGAATCGTCAGCCAGCGCAGGCAGGCCGCTGGCGCTGGCAAAGACTCTGGCCTTCTTGCTGGCATTCTCGACGTAGGTTGAGCCGTCCTCGATCACGGCTAGGTCAAGTCCCGCCTCGTTTGGCGTGAGTAGTGACAGCGTCAGGCCATCCAGCAAGGCGCGCAGTTCCCGCACCTTGCCGGGGTTGTTCGTGGCGATCAACAATCTACGCATGGCCATCTTGGCGTTGAGCGATCTGCGATGCAGCCCATGTGGCATGCTCCGCTACCATTGGCGAGGCTTGTGCCGCCACGTCGGCGAGCACGGGCACTGCCTGACGGTCCGCTGTGTTGCCGATTGCCACCGCGAGGTTCCGACGGTAGCCGTCGTACTTGGCCCGACTTAGCGCAGTGGTTTGATATCGGCTGCTGAAGAGTTGCGGTGGCATCCGGAGTTCCTCGAGCAGAAGCGGCGCCCTTCTTTCCTCCACGGGGGCAAATGCCTCATCGCCATCGGAGGGCGCGAAGCGATTCCAGGGACAGACCATCTGGCAGATGTCACACCCGAACACCCAATTGCCGATTGCGGGCCGGACCTCGGCCGGAATAGTCTCTCTCAACTCGATTGTAAGGTGGGAGATGCACTTGCGCGCGTCGATCGTCCTATCGGGAAGGATGCAGTCTGTTGGGCAGGCATCGATGCAGCGCCTGCAACTGCCGCAGTGATCGGTGCGCATGGGCACGTCCGGACTCAATTCCAAGCCCAAGAGTATTTCGGCTAATAGAAAATAGGAGCCCCGCCGCGGGTTGATCAGACAGGTATTCTTGCCGATCCAACCCAGCCCCGCGCGTTGGGCGAGATCCCGCTCCATAATGGGTGCAGAATCCGTGAAGCAGCGATTGGCGACTCGCTCTCCCACACGCTCCTCGATGAACTGCACGATCTGTTGCATTCTTGCAGGGAGTACGTCATGGTAGTCACGCCCCCAGGCGTACGCTGCCACTCTACCTCGAGGGCCCTCCCCCGGCGAATGAGTGTCAGCAGCTCCCGCCGCATCTGGCTTGGAGTAGGGCGCGGCCAACACAAGGATCGACCTGCACTCAGGCAATAGCTGGCGTGGATCTGCGCGGCAGAGTCGTGAGCGAGTTTCTTCCATGTAGTGCATTGACCCATGGCAACCCTGCTCTAGCCATTTCTCGAGGACCGCCATATGCGGCGGCTCCTCAGGAGTCGTAACGCCGGCCAGGACAAATCCCAGCCGGCGCGCCTCATCTTTGATCGATTGTTCGAGCGAGCAGCTCGATTTTGGGTGGGCCGACGTCACTTCACGACGATCTTCACGTAGAATGTTCTGGGGAACGGCAGTCCGGCGGCATTTGCCATCTGCCAGCTGCTGACGTAGACGCCGGGTTGTGTCGGCGCCTTGAAGTTTACCGAAACCTCCACCTCCTGCCCCGGCGATACCACCGTGTTGAAAGGTTGAGCGACGCCAGAGAGCTTGTCTCCGGAGCTGAAGATCACCTTGTAGCCCGCACCCCATGAGCAGGAGCCGTTGTTCTTTACCCGCCAGGTCTTTACGAATTCCTGCCCGATCTGCATCTCGGTGTTATCGGGCACATTCACGTCGATGGTTGCGGCATCATAGATCAGAGCATCGCAGAGAACGGGCGTGGCAGTCACTCCGCCGGGCAGCAGCGTGGGAGTTTCAGTTGCCGGGCCTACGGTGGGTGCAGCAGCTGTCGGCGGTTCCGTGGTCGGCGCTGATGTGGCTGTGAAGGCGGCAGCCGTCAAGGTGAAGTTTGCGATCACCGTCTGCGCGGCACTTGTCTGAATGATCCTCACATCGGGCGTGGGCGCTGCCGGCGCAGGCGCGCATGCCGCCAAAAGTCCGCTGCTGATGACGCTGGCAATGAGCATCCTGGTCTTCATAGGTCCTCCTGCGAGGGTACGGCGGCCTCAGTCTCGCTATTCGACGATGATGTCGACGGAGACCAATGAGCCAAACCAGACTCCCTCATCGTTCCTCATCTGCCAGTAGCCCACATACTCGCCCTTGTTTTTCGGTGCGACCATATGAACGATGAAAGCTTGGGAGTGGCCCGGAGCCGTGAATTGATCCTCGTTGACGATCTTCTGGTCAAGCCCGCTCAGGCGCTCTCCGGACTTGAATGCAAACTTGTAGCCCTCATCCCATGTGCAAGTCCCTACGTTTAGCAAGGACCAGGCCTTCCCGAACTCCTTCTCAGGCTTAAACAAAGTCTTGTCGGGGATGGTCTCGCCGATGAATTGAGCATCGTTGCAGCCAACCGGAAAGCTGAGGGCGGCGGGCCCGGCCAGGGTCGGAATAGCCGTAAGGCCCAGGCTGAGCGTTCCGAACGGCGTGAAGCCCGGCAACCCGAACGTTGGCAGCGGGGACGGGCTCGCCAAAGGCGTGGAGCTCGCCTGCGGAGTGGGAGTGACGGCCTGGGCGGTCTGGGTTTGCTGCTGGCCGAACTGGGCCACCAGGGTCTCAGCCGCCGCCGTATAGAGCGCCTTGACGTCCGGCGTCGGCTCAGGGGCCTTGCCGATGTTGCAGGCTGACGCCGCGGCCAAGAGCAGGCTCGCGGCAATCCCCAGGATAACTCTACGTTGGAGCATGACTAGACCTCCGTGACTTCTGACGGGCTCGAAGTGCGCTACGATTACCCGTCCGAGTGATTATACTGCCTGATTTCTGGACCAAAACCTGCTACTTTGGTACCGTCGGCTGCATCACCCGTACGGGTGATGCAGCCGATTCGTTCTTGGGGCACCTGAACCTCAGGGTGTTGCCGTGGGAGTCGGGGTCTCGGTGGGGGTGGCAGTGGCGGTCGGCGTTGAGGTTGGCGAAGCTGTCGTAGTGGGCGTGCCCGTAGCTGGCGATGTGGCCGTGGGCGGAGGCGATCCCAGACGCGAGATTCGGGGAGCGATCCAGACCGCACGATCCTGATTGAATGCGCCGTTGGTCGTCACGCTCAGGATGAACTTGACATTGTTGCCCGCCAGGGAGCTCAGGTCGAGGTCGATGGGGTAGTACTTCCCCTCGTAGGCCTCGGCCCAATGGCCAAGGCTCTTTATGTCGCCCCCGCCGATTTGATAGTACAGGCTGAAGATCACATTGCAGGAGTATGCCTTGTAGGCGCAATTGACTCGTGCCTGAAAATGATCGCCCTCTCGCACCTTGATGGCGGGGTACGTGCCTGAGATCGAGCCGTTGTAGACGTCCTTCGGAACGGTCACCAGGCCGGCACCGTCCTGTGCATTCCCATTTTCAAGCACCGCGTCTTCGACCTCGATCACATAACCCTTGCTATCACCCTCGCTGCCGGGGCAGGGGAGTTCGCGATTGTTGTTTTCCCAGACGGCATCGCAGTATTTGCGGGCAAAGTCATAGCCGGCATATGTCGGGCCCGCGACCCGGATCTTCACCCAGAAGGCGCCCTGCGCCTGCGCGCCGATGCCGAAGAGCGCCCCCGCCGCGTTGCGAAGCTTCCAGTAGCCCTGGTAGTCACCGTTGTTGGAGGGAGCCGTCATCTTCACCGAAACGTCAACTGTCTGGCCGGGATTAACGTTCCCGGGCAGCCCAACACTGACCGGAGCATGCATGCGGTCACCGCTCGCAAACACCAGCGCGTAAGCTGGTGTCCAGCTGCAGGTCCCTACGTTTAGCAACCGCCACGTCTTCGTGAAATCGCCATCCGGATCGATCGTGGTTCCATCCGGTATGGACACGTCCCGCACAAATGCTGCCGCATCGCAGAGCACCACAGGTGCGGGTGAACTTGAAGAGGTGGAGACTGGAAGCGTCGGAAATGCCACCGTGGCCGTCGCGGTGGCGCCTGCATTTGCACCAGGCGTGCCGGCAGCCAAAGTCTGGGCCGCCGCTGTGTACAGCTGACCAAGCGTGGCCGCCGCAGGAGGGGCCTCGGGTGCCAGAAAAGGCAGATTGCAGGCAAGTGCAGCGACGGCGATCGCCGAAATCGCTGCCAGAAGGCTGGTTCGTTGATTCATGGGAATGCTCCTTCAGTGATGTGTCTCAGTCCTGAAGGACGCTGCAGCAGCGAACGAAGTTCCCGGTCCATGGTTCTTGGGCCGGCGTGCACGGGCGCCCGATCGTCGGCTACCCGTGCACGCGATAATTGGAACTGAGGCTTGAATCGTGCGCTCGGGCGGATTATTGACCGCAGAGGTACATCGACTCCGACTTGGGCCACTCTCTGTACGTCGGAGAGGTTGTGATCACCTGCACCCAGCGTGGATTCGGCGACGACGTGATCGTCCGCTGGCTCCATTCACCGTAATCGAAGGTCAGGGTCTGAGCCGTGGGGAAATCCAGCTTGATGCCGCCTTGGCCGTTGCCGTCGCTCTGCAGGATCTTGAAGGTGGACTTCATGGGACCATTGCTGGTCAGGTTCACCCAAATGTGCCAGAAGGTATTTGCCGCAGTGCAGCGCCGCTCGATCCTGTAGCTGACCGCAGTGATGTCATATACCGTGGCCGTCTTGTCATTGGCAGGCGTGCCGCTGCCAACAACCACGCTCACAGAGAGTGACTGATCGTACTGGCCAACCCCAAAAATGGTCTTGTCCGGTGCCTGGATCTTCCAATACCCGGTGTAGCTTCCCGTCGTGGTCGGGGCATACAGCTGGATCGGGATTTCGACGGTATCGTTGGGCGCGGCAAAGCCCGGGAAGTTGTAGACGTAACCGCCACCCATGATATCCCCGTCGATGAAGACGAACTTGTACGTCGAGTTCCACGTGCAAGATCCGGTGTTCTTCACGCTCCAGGTCTTCCAGAACGACGCGCCCGGGGACACGATCGTTCCGTCCGGGATGGTCACATCCGCCACGTACTCGGCGCGATAGCATGGAACGATGTTGCCCGAACCCGTTGGCGGAGCGGTCGGCGGGGCCTTTGTCACAGCTGGCGTCAGGGACGCCAGCGGGGTCAGGGTGGCCGGCATCTTTGTGGGGGTCAGCGCGGCTCGCGCCGTATCCTGCGCCGCGACCGTCTGCGCAACCGACGTGGCGATGACCGAATCATTCGCCGCGGGCGCGCAACTGCCGAGCAGCAGTGCGACGCAGATCAGTGCGACCAGCTTTCCGTACATTGGTTTTGCCGTCATTCTTGCTTCCTTTCAAGCAGGCAAGTATTATACCTGCTGGGAAAAAGAGCGCCCCGCCGTTAGGCGGGGCGCATGATCCTAACCGTGGCCGATTCCCGCTAGGGTGCGCACGCCTGGGTAAAGGTCTTGTGGCCAAAATCCTGGTGGTTGGGCTCGTCAATGTATATCCCCAGCCAGTGAGTATCGCCGGCCCACACGGAACCCAGTGCCCACTGCGTGACAACGTCCTTTGTTCCTGCCGCTGCGAATGTCACGTTCTGCGTGCTGGCGGAGGCACCGTCAGAGCGGGTCCAATGATAGACCACCTCGCCCGGCCCATTGGTGGTGATGTGGGCCGTCATCATGGGGCAGTTGCTCTTGCCAGCGAAATCGCTGAGCGAGAATGTGTACGTTACATGAGTTACTGCGAAAGCGCCGCCCCCGCTCGCTACTTTGATCTGTACCCAGAAGTTCGCGAAGATCACCCCGGCTGCATTGCGCAGGCCCCAGTTCCCATGGTACGTGCCGTTTCCATCCGGTGCCTCAAGATTGACCGAGACTGTTATGGATTGGCCCGGGTTGACGTTGGCTGCCAGCGACGAGTTCGCAGATCCACCCAATGCATCCCCGCTCACGAACACCAGGGAGTATGAGGGAGTCCAGGAGCAGGTCCCCGTGTTCTTCAGCGTCCAGGTCTTCGTGAAGTCTTCGCCGCCGGAAAAGGTGCTGTTGTCTGGAACGGTCTCACTGATGAACTGCGATTTGTCGCAGCTCACTGGCACTGTGGCGCTGGGGGGTGGGGTCGCACTGGCAGGTGCAGCCGCAGTCGGCGCCTGGCTGGGCGGCGCGACGGACGTGAAGGTCGCAGATGGGGCAGCCGACGTCAGGGCCGCCTGGACCGTCAGCGCAGCCGCTGTCTGGACGCCTGCCGCACTCTGGCGCGGCAGGTTGCAGCCCGTCAGGGTTAGGATGAGCGTGGCGGCCGTCGCCCACAACAAGAAGCTTCGGGTTTTCACTGTTTGATTCCTCTCAGGCCATCGGGCGCCTGGTCAAAGGGGCAGCCCGCGCGGATGGGCGCAGCCGCCAATTCCACCTGTCGTTATCTGCCTCATGGCGTGTACGTCACGACGAGCTTGACATCACCAAGCCGGATCACGTCCGCGACGCCATCGCTATTTGTCGTTGGAGGTCGGAATTGGATCCTCAGCTGGAAGCGCGAACTCCCGAGTTTCGACTGCAGGGCCGGCTTCAGATCCGGCTGCTCGGCAGCCTGGTTCAGCTCGGTCTCCGAGCACCAGCGCGACACCGCACTCAAAGGATCGCCGACAAAGAAATCACCCGAATCCAGGCTCCCAAAATCCTGAACATACGCCCTCACGCAGCCATCATTTCCAAGGCTGAAGGGGTCGCCGATTGTGTCGTAATCGGAGAAATCCGTAACCACCTTATTGATTGTCGCCGTCGACGGAATTCCGGATATGTCAAAGGAAAGGAAGGCTTCGCGGGTGGCGTTGTCGGCATTGTCGCCCACGTTGGGCGGGCCCTGCACACCACCGTCGGACAGAACATTTCCATCCTCAGCGCTGACAGTAAAGAAGTCCACTTGCTGTGGGCCCGGGGGCTGCACCTTGATCCGGACGTAGAACTGGGAAAATGCAATGCCAGCGGCATTTCGCAGCTTCCAGTTGCCCGTATACGTGCCGTTCGAAGCAGGCGCCTTCAGATTCACGCTCAGGTCCACGGTCTGTCCCGGGTTTACATTGCCAGCCAGCGCCTGGGTGGCCGGCCCGCTCATCGATTCACCGCTGAAGAAGATCACCGCGTATGACGTTGTCCAGGAACAGGTGCCCACATTCTTGAGCCGCCAGGTCTTCGTGAAGTTGGCATTGGGCGCAATGATCGTGTCGTCGGGGATGGTCACATCCGCGACGAATTGTGCAACATCGCATGTGGAGGTTGGCGACGGTTGGGGGGGCACAGTTGAAGTCACGCTGGGCAGCGTTGGGAAAGGTGCCGTCGTTGAGGTAGCCGTGGCTGGCGGCGCGGCCGCAGTGATTTGTGCCTGTACGGTCATGGCTGCCTCGGTTTGAATGGCTGCCGCGTCCTGCTGTGGAAGATTGCAGCCCATAAGGGCTATCGCCACCAAACTGATGAAAAGCACAAGTACGATTCTGTTGCTCATGTCCTCCTCCAGGGAAAATGGCGACGTGATTGTAACGCAAAGTCCACGCACGCAGCCTGGCCGCGCGCGGCCAGATCGTCCAGAATATGACGACGTTCAGGGAATATTGGTTCCCCGGCGATGGATTGTGGAAGACTATCCTAACGGCTACTGCTTCTCGTAGACGGCCCCATCGGCAGCCGGCGGGATGGCACGCCCAACGACGCCCGTCAGGACGATCATGGTCACGATGTAGGGTGCCATGGCCAGGAACTCCGATGGGATCGGTACTCTCAGGATCTGCATCTTGACTTGCAGGGAATCCGCAAACCCGAAGAGCAGCGAGGACAGGAATGCGCCGATGGGGGACCATTTGCCGAAGATCATCGCTGCCAGGCCGATGAATCCCTTGCCCGCAGTCATGTTCTGGTCAAAGCGCCCCACCGAACCGATGGTGAAGTACGCGCCTCCCAGTCCAGCGATCATGCCGCCGATGATGACGTTCACATACCTGGTCAGGAAGACGTTGATGCCCAGCGTATCCGCTGCCTTCGGGTGCTCGCCCACCGCCCGCGTCCTCAGTCCCCAGGGAGTATAGAAGAGCAGCACATGCAGTAGGGCCACCAGGATGAACGTCATATACACGATGAACGTGTGTTCGAACAGTATCGGCCCGAGAATGGGAATCTGTGACAGCACCGGGATGGGTATGACCTTGAGAGTGCCGGAATTGTTCAGCAGGTCAATGTTCGATTCGAGGTAGCGGGAAGAGATGAAAGACGTCATGCCCGTGCCGAAAATGTTGATGGCCACGCCACTGACGATCTGGTCCACCTTGAAGCGGATTACCAATACCGCATGGAACGCGGCAATGAGCGCACCCGTCAGGAGCGCCACGATCAGCCCTACCAGCAGGCTTCCCGTCAGCGTCGCCGACACCACGGAGGTCAAGGCGGCCATCAGCATGATGCCTTCGATGGCGATGTTGATGACGGCGGCCCTTTCACTGATCACGCCGCACAAGGCTGCCAGCGCGATCGGGATCGCCCGTCCCACCGTTCCATTCAGCATTCCCACCAGGTTGAAGGAACCATCTTGTGCGGCCCAGATGAGGAACGCGGCGACGAAGCAGAACGACGCGATCGCGGCCGCCCAGCCGGCCGACCGGAGACCGCCCCGGGCAAGCTGCCACGCCCCGAAGAACACCGAGATCAGCACCAACGCGTATAGGGCGGGCTGCACGGGCAGCACCAGGTCGGGGATCTGGAAGGCGGTCTCGCCCAGGTTCATCCCGAACGTTGCCTGCTGCCCGGGCTGCGAATTCACCACAAAGAGCGCAAAGATCAGCAGTCCTGCGAGGAGCAGGGTGATCCCGGTCGCGAGTTTCTGGCGGGAGGGCAGGGACGCTGAAGGAGCTTTTTGTTTAGCCATGTTGACCTCGTTACTTGCCCCAGCCGCGCGTCAGCACCGTTCGATCTGCCTCACCGATCCGCAGCCGGTAGATCCAGCGGATGATTGCCGGCGCCGCAACAAAGATGATCACCATGCCTTGTATGACCGAGATGATGTGGATGGGTATGCGTGCCAGCGATTGCATGGAAGTTGCACCGCCCCGTAGGATGCCAAACAGAAGGGCAGCCAGCACCACGCCGAACGGGTGGCTCTTCCCCAGCAGCGCCAGCGCGATCGAATCAAAGCCGTATCCGGCAGAGAAGCCCTGGCCTACCCAGTGATCCACGCCCAGCACCTGGACGGCACCGGCCAGTCCGGCGAGGGCGCCGCTTATGGTCATCACCAGCACGAAGTTCCGCAGGACGCTCATGCCGGAGTACTTCGCTGCGTCCGGATTTGCGCCCACCGCCCGCACCTCAAACCCTACCGTGGTCTTGAAAAGCAGCCAGTATACGAAGACGGCTGCCAGCAGCGCAAGAACAAAGCCCCAATTGAAGCGCAGCGGATCCGGGAAGAAGCGCGGGATCTCAGCCGTGACTTCCACGTTGGGTGTCACCGGGCGGAAACCGCCGGACTTCATGGGTCCGTTGAGCAGCCAGTCGCTCAGCCGGAACGCGATCCAGTTCATCATGATCGTGTTCACCACCTCGTGCGCCCCAAACCTGGCCTTCAAGAAGCCGGGGATCGCGCCCCAGATCGCGCCTGCCAGCGCTCCCGCGATCAAAGCCAGCGGCAGATGGATATATGCCGGCAACCCGACCACGCTGTAGCCGACAAAGGCAGCGCCGAGAGCCCCCATAAAGAACTGGCCCTCCGCGCCGATGTTGAATAGCCCGCAGCGAAACCCGACGGCCACGGAAAGGCCCGTGAAGATGTATGGCGTTGAAAGGACCAGGCTCTCCGTGAAGGGATAGATGGCCCTGTAGAAAGCCGTCGCGTCGCCGGTCGAGTAATACAACTGGATGCCCGCTATTACGTCGGCAGGCTTTCCAAGTGCCCCCGCAAACAAAGCTCCGTAGGCCTGTATTACGGCATCCCACGAAGCCTTCACGGCAAAGAACGGATTCCTAAAGAAGTTGCCCCACGCGGCGATGGCGGTGTCATTCGCCAGCGCGATGATGACTCCACCCACTACCAGCCCGGTGAAGACTGCCAGGGCTGGCATCAGTAGATTATTGGCCCAGAACGAGCCGCCTCCCCGGGACTCGGCCGCAGCGGACGGCGCCTTGGCGGCGACAGTTGCGTCGCTGCCTGCAGCTCGCGGGGTCACGCCCGGTTTCTTGGCGCTTTTTTTTGCTGCCATGATCGCCTCCTAGAAGACGCGTTCCACTTCGCCCGGTTCCTTCTTCTTGGGACCGGCCTTGACGGCCTTGGAGGCCTCGATTCCGGCCATCAGGAGGCCGAGATATTCCTTGTCCGCCTTGCTCGCCTCCAGTATTTCCATAATGCGACCCCTGTACATGACCGCGATGCGGTCGGAGAGCGCCAGGATCTCGTCAAGCTCTGAGGAGACCACTAGGATGGCTGTACCTTCATCTCGCTTCTGGATGAGGCGGTTGTGGATGTACTCGATGGAGCCCACATCCAGGCCGCGCGTCGGCTGCGACGCGATCAGCACCTCGATTGGCCTCGAGAACTCGCGCGCCACGATCACTTTCTGCTGATTCCCACCCGAGAGCGTCGAGACGTTGACCGCCGCAGTGGGCGTCCGGATGTCGAACTCCTTGATCAGCTTGCGACCGTTATCCACGATCGCACCCTGCTGCAGCGTGATGCCCTTGGCGAAGGGTGACAGGTAATAGTTGCACAAGACCAGGTTATCCTGAACCGGGAAGGTCAGGATAAGGCCGTGTCGCTGCCTGTCCTCCGGCACGTGGGCCATGCCCAGTTCCATCACGTTGCGTGGTGCCAGGCGGCGGATTGTCCTTCCGACCAGGTGGATCTGCCCTTGTTCGATGGGCAGCAGGCCCGTAAGCGCATATACCAGTTCCGTCTGGCCATTGCCCTGCACACCCGCGATCCCCAGGATCTCGCCTTTGCGAACATCAAAGCTTATTCCGTTCACCGCCAGGTGGCCGCGCTCATCGCGCACATACAGATCCTGTACCGCCAGGGCAATTTTCTTGGGCTGCGCCGGCTTCTTGCGAACAACCAGATTAACGTCGCGCCCGACCATCATCGATGCGAGCTTGGCAGTGTCGACCTTCTTCGGTGAGACAGTGCCCACGGTGCGCCCGCCGCGAAGTACGGTTATGCGGTCCGCCACCTCCATCACCTCTTTGAGTTTGTGGGTGATGAAGATGATGGACTTCCCCTTTTCGATTAACGTCTTCAGGATACGGAACAGCCCCTCCACTTCCTGGGGGGTCAGGACCGCCGTCGGCTCGTCGAGGATCAGAATGTCTGCCGATCGGTATAAGACCTTGATAATTTCAACTCGCTGCTGAATGCCCACCGACAGATCCTGGACATAGGAGTCCGGATTCACTTCCAGTCCGTACTGCTCGGAGAGCTCCCGAACTCGCGCCGCCACTGTGGCTTTGTCCAGGAACATACCGCTGCGCGTGGGTTCGTTGCCCAGCATCACGTTCTCGGTGACCGTCATTACCGGGACCAGCATGAAATGCTGGTGCACCATTCCAATACCATGCGCGATGGCATCGTTTGGAGTGTGGATCTCAACTTTCTTGCCTTGGATCAGGATCTCCCCATCATCCGGCTTGTAGAGTCCATATAGGATGTTCATCAGCGTGGTCTTGCCCGCGCCGTTTTCCCCCAGCAGAGCATGGATCTCCCCTTGTTCGAGGGTCAGGTCGATGTGGTCGTTTGCGAGCACGCCCGGGAACGCCTTGGTGATGCCTCGAAGTTCCAGCACGGTGGTCATTGGAGGTTCTCCTGATCTGCAGGCTCGCGTTCTGCGCCGTCCGTCATATTCTCCCTGGGCCGCCTGATGCCTCTGGACACGAACGCAGATTACGTTCTGATATTACTGCAATAGGGCCGGGGGATTTCCCCCGGCCCTACGTTGTAAGTATGCCTTACTTCGTTCTCACTTGCCGAGGACGCCGTCAACCGTTAGTGTTCCGGCGATCAGCGCTGCCTTGGCGGCTTCGATCTCAGCCTTCAGGTCGGCCGGAACCTTGCTGTCGAAATCGTGGAACGGGGCGATATCAACGCCGCCATCCTTGATTCCATAGACAACCGTCCCGCCGGTGAACTTGCCGTCCACCGTATCCTTCACGGTGTTGAAGACCGCCACGTCGATCAGCTTGAGGACGCTGGTCAGGACCACATCCTTGAACTCCGGAGCCGTGTTGAACCAGTCGGCATCCACGCCGATGATCGAGCACTTCCCGGTTTCCTTGCAGACCGCGGCTGAACCGAGTCCCACAGGTCCCGCGACCGGCATGATGATGTCGGCGCCTTCCTGCATCAGAGACTCAGCGAACTTGCGGCCATCATCGGTGGAATCAAAGTTGCCGGTGAAGAGACCATCATCGGCCGCATTGTCCCAGCCCAGTACCTCAACGTTCGCGTTCTTCTGCTGGTTGTAGTATTTGACGCCGGCTTCGTAACCCTTCATGAAGATGGTCACGGTCGGGATCTTGATTCCGCCAAATGTACCAACCTTGCCGGTCTTGGTCATGCCGGCTGCCAGGTAGCCCGCCAGGAAAGCAGCCTCGTCAGTCTGGAAGGTCAGGCCGCGAACATTCGCCAGGTCGCTGGCAGAACCGCAGTCCTTGCCTTCCACGGCGCCGGGCCAGCAGTCGGGGAAGCTATAGTCCACGATCGCGAACTTCGTGTCCGGGTTGGCCTTGGCCGCGGTCGCGGTATCAACGCCGAGCAGGAAGCCGATGGTGATGATCAGGCCGGCCTTCTCGCTCAGGTATTGCTGAATGTTCTTGGCGTAGTCTGACTGATCCTTCGACTCAAGGTACTTGCCATCCACACCAAGTTCCGTGATTGCCTTCTGGACGCCCGCCCACGCGCTGGCGTTGAAGGACTTGTCATCCACACCGCCCAGGTCGGTTACCTGGCCCACAAGGAACTTGGCTTCGGCCGGCGCGGCGGGCGCCTCGGTGGCCGCGGGCGCAGTGCCGCAGGCCGTCAAAAGCATTGAGGCCAACAGCACAAAGGCCACAATTGTGTAAAGCTTTTTCATTTTTCTTCTCCTGTTAGGTTTGAGCAAAATGGCGCAAGCAAATTCAAGGGGCCGGGTCGCTATGTGGTTGCATCACCTCCTGCTCGTAAGCTTTTTTTCGTTTTCAGTAGTGAGATCCCGCCTTCTTGAAGTAAGTATACAGCCTGCACTTCAATTGTGCAAGACCGTGCAATCTATGGGCCATCGTAAGGTACGCCGACATCGATTGTCCTCTGCTCCAGCTCCCTCAATATCCCTTCTAGCTTTGTGATTTCGGCCGTGGTCAGGACGTTCTCATATGTCTGATAGGGTGCCAGACCGACGCTGCCCCAAAACACCCCCTTGGGAAACTGCCCATTCACCGCCAGCCGGATTAGTGCAAGGACACTCGACCGTGCATCTAGGATGGCGCTGGTCACCAATTGGGAGCGCACATCCGGCTGGGAAGCGTAGATGTCCGTCTCAGCCCCGATCACGAGCGCGCCCCGCGCCGCCGCTGCCTCCAGCGCGGCCCCGGCTGTCTCTTCGCCGACGGCGAAGACCACGTCCGCTCCCTCGCGCACTGCGCGCTCCGCAGTCGCTTTGCCCCAATCCAAATCGCGAAATAGCAGGTCCGCGGGCCCGCTCCGAAAGAACACATCAACATGCGCGGAGGGATCAGCGTATGTGGCCCCTGACCGGAACCCTTCGCAATACCGGCGCACCGAATCAATGAACTTCGCTTCGCAGATGGCCGCCACATGCCCTGTGCGTGTGACCATGCCCGCGGCTGCACCTGCGACGAATCCGCTGTCCTCCTCGTGGAACATCAGGGCCACCATGTTTTCCGGCGTCGACGCGGCCGAAGAGGGCGGCTGGAGCGTAACAAAATGAAGCTCGGGATGATCCTGGGCCGCGGCAATCGTCTCCTCCGCAATGCCCGCGCCGACCGTCACGACCAAGTCGTAGCCCTGGTCCGTGAATGTACGGATATTCGCCGCCCTGTCTCGGGTGTCGATTGTTTCAATGAAGTCCGCACGCTGGATGAGACCTTCAGCCTTGGCGTCCTGAAGACCAAGCCATGCTTCGTGGGCCAGCCCAGCCTCGATGCTCCCAAAGCCCGTGACCAGGCCAACGCACTGAACAGAGCTCCGCGCGCAATCCTGTGGTTGGGCCGTGCAGCCGCACAGGATGAGGACTACAGCGGCAGCGCCGGCTCCCAGCACCCTTCGGAGCCCGGTCATGACCGAGATTGGGGTCTTGGACAAGTAGTTCGTCTGGCTTGCGATGTGATTGGGTTCAATGTGCGATTGTTCGGGATCGGGCTAATCCCATTGCTCGTCACGCTTCTGGCTCCTCCCCCGATTGGGCGAGGAATGCCGCATCCTGGTCGGTCAGCGAGGCCGTTTCCAGCAGGTCGGGTCTCCGCTTCCTGGTCCTCAGCAGCGATTGTTGCTGACGCCATCTGGCTATCTTCGCGTGATCTCCGGAGAGCAGGATAGGCGGTACTTCCAGGCCGCGGAATTCCGGCGGCCGCGTGAAGTGCGGATATTCCAGCAGACCGCTCGCGTGGGAGTCGGTCTCGGCCCCGTCTGGGTCGCCCAGTACACCCGGCAGCAGCCGGGCGACTGCATCGATGAGTATCAGCGCCGGCAGTTCCCCTCCGGTAAGCACGTAGTCACCGATCGAGATCTCGTCCGTGGCCAGGTGCGTCCGGATGCGCTCGTCCACACCCTCATATCGCCCGCAGATGAGGGCAATTCTGGGTTGCCTTGAAAGCTCGCTCGCTATGCTCTGATTCAGGACGCGGCCCTGGGGCGTGAGCAGGATGATCGGGCAGGGACTGGTCTCTCGGCTGGAAAATCCCAGCACATGCTCTACTGCCTCGAACACAGGCTCCGGTTTCATGACCATGCCGCCACCGCCCCCGTATGGCACGTCATCCGTTGTATGGTGTTTGTCATGCGTAAAGTCGCGGATGTTGTGGATTCGGACGTCAATGACGCCCTGTGCCCTCGCCCGCTGCAGGATGCTGCTGTTCAGATACGGTGGGAATACCTCGGGCAGAAGCGTGAAGATCTCAAAATCCACACGCGGATTCTAGCATAGGCGGCATTCATCACGCCTCCAACCGCGCTGAATGCTGCCTCGATGCGATGTGTGGTCCGGCGCACGCCTTAGCGGAGGCTGAGAAGGCCTGCTTGACGCTCGTTTGCGGCGGATGGTAAGATACCTTAAGGAACGGCCGTGGGTTCGGGCCGCGTTTTGGCCCATTGTGCCGTGCCCTCATCGATCTACCTTCCCCTGGGACAAAAGAATGTACCTCAAAGGCAGCAAATGGAGCATGAACAAGCGGCGCCAGCATTTCAACTGGTTCCGCATCGTCGTGCTCCTTCTCCTGATCGCCGCCGGCCTGTATCTTGACCGTTTTGTGCTTCCTGCCGCGCCTTCCCTCTTTGCCGCTACGCCGACTCCGACCCGTCCGCCGGAGGCCTATCTTACGGAGGCCCAGAGCCTTTTCGATGCGGGTAAACTCAATCAGGCCATCCAGGCCTATCAACAGGCGATCGAGGTCGAACCTGATAATGCTGCGATCTACGTTTCGCTGGCCCAGACGCAAGTATTTGCCGGTGACTACGCGGGCGCGCAATCTAGCGCCGAGAAAGCCCTATTGCTCAGCCCTGGCAACGCCATGGCGCATGCGGTCCGGGCCTGGGTCTTGGATTTCCAGGGAAATACGCTTGAGGCCGAGGCTTCGATCAAGCGCTCGCTCGAGCTCGATCCGAACAGTGCCGTGGCGCACGCCTACTACGCAGAGATCCTGATCGACCAGGGTCCCAATAACGCCCTGCGCGCGGCCGAGGAGTCCAAGGTCGCCCAACAGCTTGCCCCCGACTCACTGATCACCCATCGGGCGCGGGGCTATGTGCTGGAGGCCACGGCCAACTACGAGGAAGCTGTCCGCGAGTACCAGGCCGCCGTCGCCATAAACAGTAACATCCCCGATCTTCACCTGCAGCTGGGCATCAATTACAGCGCCCTGGGTATGTACGATCAGGCGGTCCAGGAGTTCAGCAACGCCAACGCCCTCAACCCCGCTGATCCAATGCCGGACTATTTGAGCTCGCGCACCTATGCCACCGTTGGCGAGTATGCCAAGGCCCGCCAGTATGCCGAGACGGCGGTAAAAGACGAGCCAACCAATCCGCGCTATCACGGCAATCTGGGAGTCATGTACTACCGCACTGCACTGTTCGAGGACGCCATCAAGGAACTCAGCCTGGCTGTCAATGGTGGCCTGACCGAGACGGGCGACAAGGTCGAGCCGATCGAACTCGTGCCCAATGCCCCCAGGATCGCGGAGATCTACTTCACTCAGGCGCTGGCTTTGGCCAAAATGGGTCGATGCGGCGAGGTGCTCCAGATCGCGCAGCTCGTGCAGTCGCGCATACCGACCGATGAGACATCCATCGCCAATGTCAATGAGGCGGTCAATGCCTGTGGACAGTCTCTGAGCGTGGGCGGTACCCCGACGGTCCAGCCGGATCTTCTGACGCAGGGCACGCTCACTGTTCCCGTAGCGACGCCCACACCATGAATTTGTCGCCGCGCCGCCCAATATTCAATCGCAGGGCGGAATCCAGCATTTACCGTGTCTTCTTCTTGACGCTCCTCATCCTTGGAGGTTTCTGGTTCATCCTCCAGATGCAGAAGGGGAGCATCAAGTCGCCCTTTTCGCCGCCCCCCACGCCCACCCGAACCTCAACCTCGTTTGCACTTGAGGGGGACGCCCAATTCACGGCCGGAGATCTGGGCAAGGCCATCACGGCCTATCAGGAGGCCGTGCGTGTCGATCCAAACGACGGTCAGTCCTGGGCCAAGCTTTCCCGAATTCAAACCTATTCCTCAGCGCTTCTGACGACGGACGCGGAGCGGGCCGCGCGCCTGGCAGAGGCGCTCCAGTCTGCCCGCCAGGCCACCACTGTCGTCCCCGATGACAGCACGGCCCATGCCGTCCTGGCCTTCGCGCTGGACTGGAATGCCGATGCCTCTCTGGTGGATGACGCAAAAGTCCAGGAGTATCTGACACAGGCCGACACGGCGGCCATCCGGGCGCTGCAGCTGGACGCTACGAATACTCTCGCGCTGGCCTTCTACGCCGAGATACTCGTGGATCAGCAGAAATGGACCCAGGCCGAACAATACATCAAGCAGGCGGTCACCCGCGATCCGTCGCTGATGGACGTGCATCGCGTGTATGCCTACGTCCTCGAGTCTCTTGGCGAGTACAACCTCGCCATCCAGGAATACGACCGGGCGATCGCGCTCACACCCAAGCTTACATTCCTATATCTTCGCGCAGGCGCCAACTACCGGCAGCTGGGTTTCAACAGCGCCAACGAGGTCACCCAGAAGGGTTTCTTCGACAAGTCGCTGGAGTACTTTGCCAAGGCTGCCAGCATCAACGACGAGCTGCAAGTTGACGATCCCACTCCATATCTCTCGATCGCCAAGACCTACTCTCAAGAGGGGGAGTACTTCATCGCTGCGCGCAACGTCCAGCGTGCCCTGCAGTTTCAGCCCGATAACGCGGATTTCTACGGACAGCTTGGAGTGATCTACTTCAAGTCGCGCAACTATGAAGGTTCGATTCCCGCCCTGCAATGTGCTGTCCTGGGTTGTAGCGGCGACGACTCATGTTCTGGCCGCGGCTTGGACGGCTGTGACGATGCCAATCCGCCTCAGACTGTCACCGGCCTGCCTCTATCTCTGGGATCCGTGGACTACTATCAGGTTTACTTCTCCGTATTGGCCGCACTCGGACCCCGCGACGCCACCTACTGCCCCAGGGCCATGGAGATCGTTCAGCTGGTTCGGGCAAGCGGATATGAAGCCCAGCGCCCCGATATCACCGGCAACATCACCGCGGCGCAGTTGCAGTGCTCGGATACCGAGCCCACGACTACCCTCGCCACCGCCACTGCCGCCGCCAGCACTAGGACCCCGATTCCGACCTCCACCGCCTACCCAACGAACACTCCGTACGTCAGCCCCACGCCCTAGCCCGGGCGTCCGCGGCCCCCTCCTCGGTCCATCCACGTCAGAAATTCGTATGAAGTTCCACAACCCCCTTGACGCGGGCTTGTGAATTCGGTATCATCCCATTAGCACTCAGATGCCCAGAGTGCTAATTTCATGGCTATTCCAAGAACCACGTCATAAGGAGGTCGAAAGATGGTAAGCAAGCTCAAGCTCAAACCGCTCGGCGGCCGCGTGATCATCGAACCCATCGAACAGGAAGAGATGACTGCTGGCGGAATCATCCTGCCCGAGACTGCGAAGGAGAAACCCCAGGAGGGTAACGTCCTGGCGGTCGGCCCCGGTGACCGCGATGACAAGGGCGTCCGGGTGCCCATGGATGTGAAGGTCGGCGACAAGGTGCTCTTCGCCAAGTATTCTGGCACCGAAGTCAAGATGGACGGCAAGAAACTGCTGATCATGCGCGAAAGCGACCTGCTGGCGATCGTGCAGGCCTAATCAAGGAGGTAGGAAACAATGGCTGCAAAACAACTCGTTTTCTCTGAAGAAGCGAGGCGCAAACTGCGCAACGGCATGAACGTCGTTGCCAACGCCGTAGGCGCCACGCTCGGACCAAAGGGCCGCAATGTCGCGATTGATCGGAAATTCGGATCACCGACCGTCACCCATGATGGCGTCTCGGTCGCGAAGGAGATCGAACTCGAAGATCCGTTTGAGAACATGGGTGCCCAGCTTCTAAAAGAAGCCGCCACGAAGACCAACGATATCGCCGGCGATGGCACCACCACCTCCACGATCCTGGCTCACGCCATCGTCAATGAAGGTCTGAAGGCCCTGGAAGCTGGCTACAATCCGATGCTCATCAAGAACGGCATTGCGCAGGCCACCGAGGTCGTGGTCGAGGAACTGCGCAAGATGTCGGTCAAGATCGACACCAAGGAAGAGATCGCGTCCGTGGCCACCAACTCCGCCGCCGACTCCAAGATCGGCGAACTGATCGCCGATGTCATGGACAAGGTGGGCAAGGACGGAGTCGTCACGGTCGAAGAATCCAAGTCGATGGCCGATGAGACCGACTTCGTGGAGGGCATGCAATTCGATCGCGGCTATCTCTCGGCCTACTTCATCACCAGTGCCGAGAAGATGGAGGCCGTAATCTCTGAGCCCTACATCCTTATCAACGAGAAGAAGATCTCCGCTGCCCAGGATATCGTTCCCCTGCTGGAGAAGCTTGTGCAGGTCGGCAAGCGCGATCTGGTGATCATCGCCGAAGACATCGATGGCGAAGCTCTGGCAACCCTGGTGTTGAACAAGCTGCGCGGCATGCTGAACGTCACAGCCGTGAAGGCCCCTGGTTTTGGTGATCGCCGCAAGGCCATGCTGCAGGACATCGCCATTCTGACCGGTGGCACGGTCATCGCAGAAGAGACCGGTCGCAAGCTTGAGACCGCCACGATCCAGGATCTGGGCCGCGCCGAGAAGGTTGTCTCCGACAAGGAGAATACAACCATCATCGGTGGCAAGGGCGCCAAGTCCGGCATCGAAGGCCGCATCAAGGAGATCCGGGCGGAGATGGACAAGAGCACCAGCGACTACGACAAAGAGAAGCTCAACGAGCGCCTGGCCAAACTCAGTGGCGGCGTCGCCGTCATCAAGGTTGGCGCGCCGACCGAAACCGAGCTCAAAGAGAAGAAGCACCGCGTCGAAGATGCCTTATCTGCCGCCAGGGCGGCGCAGGAAGAGGGCATCGTTGCCGGCGGGGAGATTTCCCTGCTCAACGCCATGGGCAAACTGGACAAGATCCTGAAGGCTAGCGAAGAGGACGAAGAAACGCGCGTGGGTATCAATATCGTGCGCAAGGCCCTCGAAGCTCCCATCCGCAAGCTGGCCTCCAATGCCGGCCAGGACGGTTCCGTGATCATCGACACCGTCCGCCGCACAGCCACCGACCAGAAGAACAAGAATATTGGCTACAACGTTCTGACCGGGAAATATACCGACCTGATCGAGGCCGGCGTCATCGATCCGGTCAAGGTCGTGCGCGGCGCGCTGGAGAATGCCTCTTCCATAGCAGCCATGATCCTGACCACGGACGTGCTCGTCACCGACATCCCCGAGAAGGAAAAGCCGGCACCCCCGCCGATGCCTGAGTACTAAATCTTGCGGGCGGCGCATGATCGACCGCCTCGACACGGTTCGGCCCCCGATCTCTTTCGGGTCGAAAGCAAGCACCAGCCCCCGAGTTGTGCCTGGTAGGTTTTATTCCAGGTGCACTCGGGGTGCCTGATTCTGGAGACCGTGTGCTGCCGGAGGTGATCCAAGTAGTCTATGGGTCGAGAATCAGCGCTGGAGGCAACCACAAACGACTATGATAGACTCTGCTCGGTCGGGCCGGAAATCGCCCTCCATTCCAGCAGCATGCACAACGAAGTGATTCACACGAACGCGCACGCCTACGACAGCCGCAAGCGCGGCCCCGTCGCGTTGGAAGAGCTGCGGGGACTACTCAAGTATCGCGATCTCATCTACCAGCTTGTCCGGCGCGATATCGTATCCCGCTACAAGCGCTCTGCTCTGGGCATTGGCTGGACCATGCTCAATCCCCTGGGCATGATGGTGGTTCTCACCATTGTCTTCTCTCAGCTGTTCGGAACCGTCCGGGGCTATCCCGCCTATGTTCTGAGCGGTCTGGTGGCATGGAACTTCTTCTCTCAGACGACCTCGGCTGCCATGAGGCAGATGGTCTGGGGCAGCACGCTCCTCCATCGCATCTATCTACCCAGGACCGCGTTCGTGGTGTCCGCAATTGGCACCGGCATGGTCAATCTCGTGCTTGCACTGGTTCCGCTTTTCCTCATCGTTGTCGTCGTCGGCCTGCCACTGCGCTGGCCCGTTCTTTTCCTGCCGGTTGCCGTACTTCTGCTCGCCGCCTTTTCGCTTGGGGTGGGGCTGCTGTTTTCGGCCTGGGCGATCTATTTCCCGGACGTGGCGGAGATGTATGACATTCTCCTCCTCGGCTGGCTCTACATGACCCCGATCATCTACCCGACGGACGTCATTCCCGAGACGTATCGATACTGGTTCTTTCACCTCAATCCGATGTACTACCTGGTCGAGGCCTTCCGCCAGCCTGTCTATGCGGGGGTGATGCCCGGGCCGGATATTGTGATTGGCGCTGTGCTGATCGCTGTCTTGTCCCTGGCCTTCGGCTGGATCGTGTTCTCATCGAGAGCCGATGAATTCACCTATCGGGTCTGAATTGCGGACTGAAGCACTTGCGTCTTCATCTAACGATGTGATGATCCGGCTTGAGGACATCGCCGTCCGCTATCGCGCGCCCCAAGAGCGCCTTGGCACCTTTAAGGAGTACGCCATCCGGCGGTTGCAGCGGCGGGTTCGCTACACGGACTTCTATGCCTTGGATGGCATCCATCTGGAGATTCCCCGGGGAGAGATCTTCGGCGTCATCGGCCGCAATGGGGCCGGCAAAAGCACCTTGTTGAAGGTCATCTCGCGCGTGCTCATACCCACGCGCGGCCGCGTCTATCTGGGTGGCCCGGTTTCCCCGCTGCTTGAACTCGGGGCCGGTTTTCATCCAGAGCTCACTGGACGCGAGAATGTCATGCTCAATGGGACCCTGCTGGGTCATACGGCCCGCGAGCTCGAAGCTAGAATGGATTCGATCGTGGATTTCGCCGAGTTGGGCAACTTTATCGAGGCGCCACTCCGTACCTACTCCAGCGGCATGGCCGCCCGGTTGGGCTTCGCGGTAGCATCGGCCTGGCAGCCGGAAATCCTTCTGGTGGATGAGGTTCTGGCCGTCGGCGATGAAGGCTTCCAGCGGAAGTGTCAGGCGCGCATGGCGGCGTTCAGGGATGCGGGCACGACGATCATGCTGGTCACACACAACATGGACAGCGTTGCCAGCCTGTGTGCGCGTGCCGCCTGGCTTGAGCAAGGCAAGATTCGCTCCATTGGGCCGGCTGCCGGCGTGATTGCCGACTATCGGGCGGCGTAGTGGAAAACCCTCAAAACACGACCATGAACTTCGTGCCGCTCGAACTGCCGGAAGTGGTCCGCATTGAACCCTATGTCTTCTCTGACGATAGGGGCTTCTTCCTTGAAAGCTTCCACCAGGACCAGTTTCGGGCCGCCGGCCTGCCTGCCGATTTTGTGCAAGACAACCACTCTGGCTCACGCCAGGGCACCCTGCGGGGTCTGCATTACCAGATACGCCAACCGCAGGGAAAGCTCGTGCGCCTCGTCGCCGGCGAGGTCTTTGATGTCGCCGTCGACTTGCGCCGCGCCTCACCCCGCTTTGGGCACTGGGTGGGCGCGAACCTCTCGGCCGAACGCAAGGATCAACTTTGGATACCGCCGGGCTTCGCCCACGGGTTCTACGTGCTCAGCGATTGGGCTGAAGTGCTGTACAAGGCCACGGACTATTATGCGCCCCGGTGGGAGCGCTCGCTCTTGTGGAATGATCCGGCTATCGGTATCCAATGGCCTCTCTTGCCGGGCCGGGAACCGCTCATCTCCGAGAAGGATCGCGCTGGCCTTCCATTGAGTCGAGCCGAGGTCTACGACTGATGCACGCCCTGGGCGGCCGCTGGCTCGATCCGGTGGAATACAGTATTTCCGATCGGATCCGGAAGGCACCATACGGGTAGTCGCCGCTCAAGCAACCAGAAGCGAACATTCATGCACAACATACTCATTACTGGCGGTGCGGGTTTCATCGGATCGAATTTCGTGCGCTACATTCTGGCGCGGCGGCCCGACTTGCGCATCGTCAATCTCGATGCTCTGACGTACGCGGGTAGTCGTGAGAATCTCAAGCATCTTCCCGGGGCCGAGCGCCACGAGTTCGCCCACGGGGATATCCGTGATCGCAACCTGGTGGATGAGCTCTTACGGCGGCACCGCATTGATACAATTGTCCACTTCGCCGCCGAGACCCATGTCGATCGCTCGATCGTCGGGCCTGAAGCTTTCATTCAGACGAATGTCCTGGGCACCTTCAGCTTGCTGGAGGCGGCGCGGCGATATTGGCTCGACGACGGTCATCCGGGGAATGCTCCCCATCGCTTTCACCACATTTCGACCGACGAGGTCTATGGATCGCTTGCGCCAAATGACCCCCCGTTCTCCGAAAGCACCGCCTACGCGCCCAACTCGCCCTATGCCGCTTCCAAGGCCGCCAGCGATCACCTTGTACGAGCATATGCACACACCTATGGCCTCGGCGCCACTATCTCCAACTGTTCCAACAACTATGGACCCTACCAATTCCCGGAGAAGCTCATTCCGCTCATGATCCTGAACGCCTCAGCCGGCAAGCCGCTTCCCGTGTATGGCGATGGCCAGCAGATTCGGGATTGGCTCTATGTCGAAGATCACTGCGAAGCCATCCTGGCGATTCTCGAGCGTGGCATCGCCGGTGAAACTTACAATATTGGTGGCGGGAACCAGCCTGCAAATCTGACGCTCGTACAGACTGTATGCGATATGCTCGACGAGTTGAGGCCCACACAAGAATCCCATCGCGCATTGATTGAATTCGTCGCCGACCGGCCCGGGCACGATCGGCGCTACGCCATGGAGATTGGGAAGATCGGCCGGGATCTTGGCTGGGCGCCGCGCCATTCCCTTGCCGAGGGACTTCGGGCCACGATCGAGTGGTATCTGGCCAACTCGGACTGGACTGCGGCCATCGCGAAGCAGATGGATTACAAGGCCTGGCTCGATCGCAATTACCAGAATAGGGAGAAACCGGCATGAAGGGCATCATCCTGGCGGGCGGGCGCGGGACCCGCCTCCATCCACTCACGCTGCCGATCAGCAAGCAGCTGCTGCCCGTTTATGACAAACCCATGGTCTATTACCCGCTTTCAATGCTGATGCTGGCCGGGATCCGTGACGTGCTCGTGATCAGCACACCCGAGGACCTGCCTCTCTTCCGTCGGCTTCTGGCAGACGGGGGGCAATGGGGCATCCGCTTTTCCTATGCCGAGCAAGCGCAGCCAAGGGGCTTGGCAGACGCCTTCAGGATCGGCGCTCGTTTCATCGATCAGAGCCCATCCTGCCTGATCCTCGGTGACAACGTCTTCTTCGGAACGGGATTGCCGGACACCCTGCGGGCGGCTGCAACGCTTGCCGACGGCGCCCTGGTGTTCGCCTATGCGGTTCGCGATCCGGAACGCTACGGTGTCATCGAATTCGATTCCGCGGGGACCGTGCTCTCCATCGAGGAGAAGCCCGCGCATCCGCGCTCGCATTTTGCCATGCCTGGCATGTACTTCTATGATGCACAGGTGGTCGATTTCGCCGCCAGGCTGGAGCCATCCGCCCGAGGCGAGCTTGAGATCACGGACCTCAACAGAATGTACTTGGAACGCGGGCTCCTGCGTGTCGAGGTCCTCGGCAGGGGCGTCGCCTGGCTGGATGCCGGCACACATGAGTCGCTGCTCCAGTCGGCCAGCTTCGTGCACGCCGTCCAGGAACGGCAGGGCCTCATGATTTCCTGCCCTGAGGAGATCGCCTACCGCATGGGTTACATCAACGCCAAACAACTGGCGGCTCTGGCCGCTGCCATGGCAGACAACAGCTACGCCCATTATCTTCAGCACCTGGCTCAAGAGGGAATGTGAAACTGCTGCTTTTCGGGAAGAACGGTCAATTGGGCTGGGAATTGCGCCGCACATTGGCTCCGTTGGGTGAAGTCTTGGCGCTCGACTACGATGACCTTGATCTGGTCAACACAGACCAGGTTGCGGGGCGCATAGCCGCGGCTCAACCGCAGATCATTGTCAATGCCTCGGCGTATACCGACGTTGATGGGGCGGAGCGCCAGCCGGAAAAGGCATTCGCGATAAACGCAGTAGCTCCGAAAATCATGGCCGAGACGGCTCGTGCGGCCGGCTCGCTGTTCGTTCACTATTCCACCGACTATGTATTCGATGGCACGGGGAAATCCCCTTACTCGGAGAACGACCAGACGGGGCCCGTCAATGTCTATGGCGCCAGCAAGCTCGCTGGCGAAAAGGCCATCCGTGAGGTTGGCGGCGCATTCCTGATCTTGCGCACGGCATGGCTGTACAGCATGCGTGGCAGCAATTTTGTGACCAAGGTACTCAAGTGGTCCCGCATGCACGAGAAACTTCGCATCGTCGATGACCAGGTCTCGAATCCGACTTGGGCGCGGATCCTTGCGCAGCTTACGGCACATGTCCTCGGCCGCGGCCTTGACGATGTGCGTGAGCGTTCCGGCCTGTATCATCTGGCGGGTGGTGGATTTACCAGCCGCTACGAGTGGGCTCGAGAGATCCTTAAGCATGATCCGCGTCCGGAAGAGCAGAAAACCACTGAGGTCCTGAGAGCCGCGACCGCAGATATTCCGACCCCGGCACGCCGGCCGCTCTACTCGGCGCTCAATTGCGACCGCTTCACCGAGGTCTTTGGCCTGTGCGCGCCGGCGTGGGACGTGGAACTCCGCCTCGCGCTTGCAGATACGATCGGCACCTAGCTTTCGCAGAGTAGCGCCCCGCCCGCCACTGGGCCAGCAAGTAAGTATGTGAGGGCCCGGCTCGGTCTTCAGTACCAGATGGGCTCGCGGCCCGCCCATTGTTGCCCGGCAGTGCAACGCACAGCCAGGTCGGATGGCCGGACTGGCTGTGTGTCATACTGAGCGACCTCCGGCCCGGTGATTTCGAACGAGCTCGTGGGGCGACGCATGTGATTTCCTATACAAGAGGTGCGTGAGCCAGATGTATAATGCCGCGGACATGTTCGCGCTGGTCAAGTGAACGCGTAAGCGGGCTGAAATCCGACTTTCAGTGTTGGCTACTAGAAGATCAAATTGCGGCGGAGAGAGCGTCAAGCGCCTGGTGACGCTCATCTCCGCGCTGACTTTGTTGGCGCTCACAGTGCCAGCAGGCAAGATGCTATTGGCCGCAGCGCAGGGAGGAGTGCGGCGCGACTACCATCGGCAAACCGGTAAGCTGAGTTTCATCGGCGCGGACCCGTCAGCGCCGCTTGTGATTCCACCGGCGCAGGCATCCGGCCTCAGCCAGGAAGCGCGCGGTCGCGCCATGCTTGCCCCCTACGCGAAGGAATTCGGCCTCCGAGACGCTGCACGTCAACTCGTATCGGAGTCGCAAAGGCAGGCTAACGACCGCCAGCTCACCCGAT
>DATDCZ010000077.1:0-12819 GCA_036524055.1 Anaerolineales bacterium
TGGTCGCCTCTCAATCCGTCGGGGTAGCCGGAACCGTCCCAGCGCTCGTGGTGATAGTGGGGGATGTCCAGCGCCGGGCCTAGGTAGTCGATAGGGCGCAGGAGCTCGTAGGCGTAACGCGGGTGGCGGCGGATCTCAGACCACTCGTCGGGACTGAGGGCACCCGTTTTCATGAGGATGCTGTCGGGGATGGCCATCTTGCCGATGTCATGCAGCATCGCACCGCGCCGCACCTGGATCAGGTCGGCCTCCGACATGCCCAGGCGTCGACCTAGCTTCACGGCAGCATGCGTCACCCGCTGCGTGTGGCCCTCGGTATCGCGGTCGCGCAGGTCCAGCGCGCGTGACCAGCCCTCGATCGTGGTGTCATACGCCAGCCTGAGCTCAAAGTTGGTCTTCTGCAACTCGCTGAAGAGCAGCCCGTTTTCCACGGCAATGGCGGCCTGTCCTGCCAGCGCCTCCAGGAAATCCAACCACTCTGCATCCGGCTCCAGCGGCCCACGATGGAAGATCTCCAACACACCGCGCACGCGTCCCTTTGAGATGAGAGGCACGCCGTAGTAGCAGCGGAAGCCTTCCTGCAGGAATTGCGGCGATCGCAGGAAGCCGGTCTTCCCGCGACGCAGGTCTGCAACATGCACAAGCTCGCGGTTTGCGGCCACCGCGCCGGCGTAGCCCTGACCCAGATGCAGCCGTGTATCCTGCATGGCCTCGGTCCGGAATCCGACGCCGGTGGCGAACTCGAGCAGGTTCTCCGGATTGAGCAGCAGGATATCCGCCGCGTCGACAGCCAATTGGCCCGTCACCTGGCTCAGGATCACCGAGAGCGCCAGGTGCAAATCCAGGCTGGAGGAGATGGCCAGGTCGATCGACCGCAGCGACGCCATGCGCTTCAGCTGCGCCGTGATGCGCGCCTCGGCCTCCTTATGCCGCGTGGCATCGCGGACCACGACCACGATCTGGTCCTTTGTGGCCCTCACGAGCCGCGCCTCGAGCCAGCGCAGGCCGCCGCCGCGCCTGGTGGAGTATTCGAAGGAGACGGGGCCGTCATTTGCCTGAAGTTGCTGCAAGCCCCGGCGCAGCGCCTCGGCGAATTCGTGCGGCAGGACGTCCTCGAGCTTCTGTCCGATCAGGGCGTCGGCCGAGGCGAACAAAGTCGAGACGTGTTCATTCCCCTTGTAGTCCAGCAGCACCCCCTCTTCATTCATCGTGAAGAGCAGGTCCGGGAATGCCTGCAGCATGGCGTTGAGCTGTGCGCTGGCGTTCGGTTTGTTTTCCAAAAGCATGTTCACCGATCTTCCCGTGAGGTGCGGGACGCGGGGCGCTGCGATCCCTACTCGCCGCGCCCCCTGTTCCGCCGCGTCATCTCACGGGCAACAAAAGATGGCGGTGCTCCAGGGTACCGCTAAAGTCTACTGACTCAGCGTGTGTACCACCTGCCTGGCAAGGTCCGGCAGGGACTGCGCGTTAATCGAAACAATCAGGGCTGCATCTTCGGCGCTCAAGTCGAAGTTCTTGCCCATGTAACCCTGCTTCAGCGCCGTATCGGGATCGCGCAGCAGCATTTCGCAGAAGTTACGGCTCACCACCGCGGCCGCGAACAGGCTGCTGACGCCGGCGTGCGTGCTGGCCGGGTTCATCGTAAGGGTTTGTTCGGTCAGTCGTGCGTTAGTTATAAGCATCTCCACTCCGATCTGTAACAACTCCCACCGGCGGCCTGGCCAGCAGCCAGAATGCCCCGGCGGCCACGAATACATCACCAATGCTGAAAGCTGCCCGATACCCGAAAAGATCCGGTATCAGGTTTCGGTCCGCAAGGAACTCCAAACGGGTATCTTCCGGTCTTAGCAGGACGTCTTTCTCGCCCAGCCTCGTTCCGACGGCCGCGGCCTCCGGCGCACTTCCACCGGGAAGCCGGCTGGCCGTCTCCGGGCTGATCGGCATCCAGCCGCCGTTCGCTGTGATGACTGCCAGGTTCAACACCAGGCCCGCGAGCACGACGAACATGCCGGGTAATCGCCGGTTCAGCCAGACGAATACCAGGAAAATGGTGAGCGAAACGGGAAGGGTGGCAGCCGCCATGCGCGGCGGAACGAACTCAACCGCCCCGGGCCAGTAGGCAACCAGCACCTGCGGCGCAAAGGCCGCAAACACGAGCCAGACGGACTTGAACTCCGGCGCCCGATAGGCGCGCCTCTGCCAGCTTGCCAGGCCCCATCCCGCCAGCAGCCCCAAGAGCAGGGCTGCAAGCAGAATCACCCGGCGACCTTAGAACCGGATTCGGGTGGCGCCGCCGCCGTCCGAGGGTGCACCGATGCCGAGAACCATCAGTACAAGCGCCAGGATGGCAACCAGCAGCTGAAGGTGTTGGCGGTTGATTCGGCTGGTCAGAAGCATCAACTTGGAAAGCTTGCTGTTCATGGGGTCTCCTTTTCTTGTCCTAGCCGGTCACAATGCCCCGACTATACAGGGGGGGAGGCTCCAAAACAGGCTCCAAAACAACACTGTAAGCATCCGGAACTCGGGTGGTCGCAGGACCGCTCATCACGCCACCAGTTTCTTGAAGAGCGCCTGGGTCTCCTCGGAAGGGGGGAGGCCGAAAATGCCCTGCAGATTCTCTTCACAGTCCCTGTACGTCCGGATCAGGGAGGCTTTGTCACCCAGCCTGCGATGGATGTTCATCTTGAGCCGGTAGCCTGCCTCGGAAGCCGGCTCGCGCTCCAGGAGCTGCTGGCATGTCTCCAGCGCCTTCACCATTTGCCCCTGCTGGAAGTGCAGTTCTGCCAGGTGGAGGCACGCTGCTACAAACGCCTGGTGAAGCCGTTCCCGCTCAGGCACCACCCAGATGGCTCCCAAGTCCTCCAGGTACTGGCCGCCGACCAGCTCAGTGGCCTTCTGGAGGAGCCGGACCTTTTCAGAGGGCGTGGCGGCGGCTTCCGCCCGGGAGAGGAAGGCCTCGAAAGCTTCCGCGTCATACTCGTGGTCCGAGGCCGGGTTGAGCGCGTAATATTCATCTTCGTACACAATGGTATTGGGCCCCAACGCCCTGCGCAGCCGGTACAGCTCGTTCTTGAAGCGCAGCCGGAGGCGGGCCGGGTCAGTGGTGCCCGGCCACAGTACGCTGCCGATCTGCTCCTTTGTGACGGGTTTGTTCATCGCCAGGAAGTAGAAGAACAACTCGCGCACTGCCTGCGTCTGCCATTCGCCTGTGCTGACCAGCTTGCCGTTCACCCACACTTGTCCCCGGCCGAACGCGTGGATGGTCAGGGTCGGCGCGGGCGCCTCAAGTGTGCGCGCCATTCGTCGCAGCTGCCGCCGCGTGCGCGGCAACTGATCGTCGAGTCTGTCGGCTCTATCCACCAATCCGCGCAGAACCCCCCTCACGCCCGCGTCGCTGCGCAGAAGATCGAGCCACTCCGCTGCCTGCCGCGCTGCCACGGCAGCAGAATGACTGACCTGATTTGGATTCGGGATCGCGGTCTTCAACTCCGTCACGGACTGTTCCGGTTGGCGTTGAGCAGCATGGGCCGCGGCCAGCCAAATGCTCACCCAGGTGCACTCCATCTCGCGGCCGTCTTCTGTGAAGCAGGCTTTGGATGCGCCGAGATGCCGGACGGCATCCCCTGGCTTGCCATCCTGAAGCGCGAGCCGTCCCAGGGCGAGCTGGAGGTGGCCGTACTCGTAATTGGAGTCGGCCTGGTGGATCCGGCTGGCAGCTTCCTTCAATAGGCTGCGCGCCAGGCTGGGCTCCCGCTTCAGCAGTGCCAGGTTGGCCTGCGCGACCAGCAGGTAATTCATCAGGAATCGATCGGCCAACGCGGGCGCCAGGTCCTGCGCCCGGCGGTAGTGCTGTGCCGCCACATCGAAGTCCTCGATCTCGCTGTACAGGTCACCCATGCTGATGCAGATCAGCGCCTCAGTGCGCTTGTACCCGGATTGCTGGGCGCACAGCAGACCTTCCTCAAAGGCCTGCGCGGCGTTCTCATAGTCGCCCTGCTGGTAGTGGAGGAAGCCGAAGTTGTTGAGCAGCGTTGCCTGGTAGAACAGGTTGCCGCTCTGCCTCCATATTTCGAGCGCCTTCTCATAGGAGGCCTTGGCCCGCCGATACTCGCCCAGAGCTCCCTGGGCCATGGCGGTTTCCATCATCAGGTGCGGCACGGTGGAACTATCACCTCCGTGCGAGTGCATGTCGAGCGAGCGCTCCAGGTCCTCGATGGCCTGCAGGGTCCGGCCTTGCCTGTAAAGACTCAATCCGCGCAGGCGCAGGGCATCGGCGCAGAGAGCGTTGAGTCCCGGCTGTTTTTCGGCGATTTGCATGGCATTCCCGGCGTCACGGATGGACTCCTCGTAACGGCCGAGGAATCTATAGGCATGGCCACGGCGGATGTGCGCTGTGGCAAGTGAAGGCGGGTCGTCGCGCCTTTGCAGCTGATCCACAGCCTTATCCAGGAGCCGGACTCCCTCAAGCGCCTGGCCGCGCATGTGCGCCACCGCGCCGGCCAGGGAAAGCAGCAATGGCCGTTCGTTGATCAATTGCTCTGGAAGCTGCTTGAGCCACGCTTCCAGTGTAAGTAGGGCGGTGCTGTATAGATGCCCACCGGCCCGCTCGATCATGTCCGCCAGCGCGTCTTTATCGCCCAGATGCTCATAGATGGCATGCGCGGCTTCCCATTCGCCTCGCTGCTCGCGGACATGCGCCAACGCACTGAGCAATGGGCCGGCCTCAGACGGAAACTCCCGCCTGAAGCGCGCCTGCAGGTAATCCCGGAAGAGATGGTGATATCGCAGCCACTGGCCGTTGGCACCGACCGGGAGCGCGAACAGGTTCTTGTGGCGCACGAATTCGAGCATCTGCGAGTGATCCACCGGCTCCGGGTACAAGGGCCGGAGCACCGCGTCGCACAGGTCGGCATCGAATTCCTCGAGCATGGATGTGCGCAGCAGGAAGGTCTGCACGTCCTGGGGCAGTTGCTCGAGGACCTGGCGCCCAAGGTAGTCGAACACGTTGACGCCAACAACGCGCGTCGCCTGGAACGGATCGTTTCCGGAGCGCAGTGACGTCAGGTCGGCGAACTGGATGCCGGTGATCCACCCCTCGGTGGCCCGCTCGAGTCGGCGGGCGTCCTCGTCCGAGAGGTCCACATCCTGGTTCTGCGCCAACAATGCCTGGATCTCTTCCACCCTGAACGCCAGGTCGGCGAAATCCAGACCCCCGACATCATCATGCGCCACCAGTAGCGGCAGGTCCGGAAATTCCGGGAGCGTCCGGCTGGAAAGCACCATGTGGCAGTTCTCATCCATCAGCCGGACGAGGCGGTTGATGAAAGATTGGATCGCGGGTGCATCATCCAGCAGGTGAAAGTCATCCAGCACGAGCACGAAGTGCTCGGCGATCTCATCGTGGATCTCGTTCACCAGCGTGACCAGCAGCGGCTCCATGCCGGATTCGAAACCGGTCAGGCTGCTCAACACGGAACGCGAGCGCGCGCCGAAGTCCGGGAAGCGCTCGGCGATGGCGGCGATCAGGTAGCTCACGAAGCGCTGCGGATCGCGGTCCAGCGGGTCGAGGCCCAGCCAGCAGAAGGTCAGCTCGCTCTGGTGCGCCAGGTCGATCAGGAGCGAGGTCTTTCCATATCCCGGTGGCGCCGAGACAATGATCAGGCGCCGGTCCAGCCGCTCGGTGAGGATGTCGACCAGGCGCGCGCGGCTCAAGAGCTCTGCCCGGCGCCTCGGCAGGATGATTTTGGTCTTACTGATGGGAACTTCGGGTACCGCCATCGAGTGGACGCTCCCGCTCTGTCCATTCTACATGCAAGCGCGCCGGCGCGAATTGCTGCGTGATTGCAGCCGTTTTCAACGTGCTGTCAGGTGCTCCAGGATCTTGGCGTGGATCCCCGGCGCGGCCGCGACGATCGATTGCGGTTTCGCCAGGTACTCGGGCCGGTTGTGAATGTTGGTTACTGTTGCCCCGGCTTCCTCGGCGATCAAGCCGCCGGCAGCCACATCCCACGTGTTGAGGGCCATTTCCCAGAACCCGTCGAACCTGCCCGCGCCGACCCAGGCCGCGTCCAGCGCCGCTGAGCCCAGCCTGCGCACGCCCCGCGTCATTTTGCTGAAGCGCACAAAGTTGTCGAAGTTGTCGTGTTCCGTATCCCAGGCGTCATATGGGA
Organism: Anaerolineales bacterium; assembly: GCA_036524055.1. Taxonomy (GTDB): domain Bacteria; phylum Chloroflexota; class Anaerolineae; order Anaerolineales; family Villigracilaceae; genus Fen-1038. The sequence goes on from DATDCZ010000077.1 coordinate 6,171, forward strand.
ATCCGGTCACCAGCAGGCTCTTCTGCAGATCCGTCGCGGCGGAGACGTGTATGGGGTTCCCGTTGAGGAAGGCTCCTGCGCCGCGCTCCGCGCTGAACATTTCATCGCGCATCGGGTCGTACACGACGCCCAGCCGCATCCGTCCATCCCGCGCATAGGCGATCGACACGCTGAAGATGGGCACGTTGTGAGCATAGTTCACAGTCCCATCCAGCGGATCCACATACCAACTGTGCTCCGCCTGGCCCTGCGAAAGGCCGCTCTCCTCTGAGAGGATCGTGCTTCCGGGCCAACGCTGCCGTATCTCGCCCAACAGGTATGCCTCGGATGCGTGGTCAACCTCCGTGACGAGGTCGATCACGCCCTTGTATGCAATAGCGTGCTGCTGGCTGTATCCCTGGCGCACGATCTCCCCGGCTGCTCGCGCCAATCCTTCGATCTCACTCAGAACAGGTTGCATGCCATCCCTCTGCCGCCGTCCCCGGGCGGCACTATTCCCCCTCCCAGATCCGCTTGCCCAAAGCCGAAAGCACGAGTTCCACGGCCAGTGATGCCGTCTGATTCTGCACGTCGAGGATCGGGTTCACCTCGACCATATCCATTCCCACCAGTTTGCCGGTCTCGCCGATAAGCTCGCAGGCCACGTGGGCCTCGCGCTGTGTCAGCCCGGCCGCGACCGGCGTGCCCACGCCCGGAGCATGCCTTGGATCCAGCGCGTCCATGTCGAACGACAGGTACAGACCGTCCACATCCTGCGAGACGCGGGCGATGGCCTTCTCAACAGCCGCCGTCATTCCCAGCCGGTCGATCTGCTCCATGCCCATCACCGTCACGCCGGCCTCGTGCAAGTTGGCCTTCTCACCCGCGTCCAGATCGCGCGCGCCGATCACGGCCACACGCCGAGGGTCGACGGCCACGCGCGCCTCGTCCCAGAGCTGGGTCAGGCGCTTGTCACCCAGGCCGCACACGGCGCTGAGCGGCATCCCGTGAATGTTCCCGGACGGCGTGGTCTTCTCGGTGTTGAAATCCGCGTGAGCGTCGATCCACAACACGCCGATCTTGCGGTCTCTGGCCGCCCCGCGAATGGAGCCGAGCGAAAGGCTGTGGTCGCCACCCAGCACCAACGGAAATCGCTTGGCAGCCATGGAGGTGGCCACGGCGCCGGCGACCCGCCGCGCCATGGGCACGATGCAATCGATGTACTTCAGGTTGGGCTCATCGACGGTGCACGTTTCGGCGATCGGCACTTCGATGTTGCCCGTGTCGTTGACCGTGTAGCCCAGGGTTTCCAGTTTCTGCCGCAGGTGGGCATAGCGCATGGCGCTGGGACCCATGTCCACCCCGCGCCGATCCGCCCCCAGGTCAATGGGGACTCCAATGATGTCGATTTGCATGAGTTCTCCGGGCTCGAATGAGCGCACCCGATTGTATCAAAAGGCCGGATGTCGACAAAAAGAAGCGGGGCAAGCCTGAATGCTTGCCCCGCTTCTTGGGTTCCGGATTAGAGACCTAGATGATGTTCAGCAACCTCAGCACGTACAGCACGATGACACCCAGCAGCACGAAGCCGCAGCCTCTCACCAGCAAGTGAAACAAGTGTCCGAACAGGCGCAGCAGAGCCGCGCCGAGGACGATGGCTGCTGCACCGATAAGCAGCCACCCCACCAGGCCGAGGTTGATGTTGGATAGGTCGAAGGGCATGCGGGCGTTCCTCTTGACTTACGCCACTGCATGATAGCCCCTGTCCACCCGGAACACTTGGCCATTTTTGACCACTTCGCGTACCAGATTCGTACCGAATCGGTATCCCAGGTGCCGGTGGTCGGGAACGTCCAGGATCAGCAGGTCGGCTTGCTTGCCGACCTCCAGAGACCCAATCGTCTCGTCGCGTCCGATGGCGCGCGCGGCGTTGATGGTTGCGGCCGCGATGGCCTGCGCCGGCGTCAGGCCCATCGATCTGCAGGCGAGGGCGATGACAAACTGCATGGATTCGTTCCATGCCGTGCCGGGATTGCAGTCTGTGGCCAGGGCCAGCAGACCGTTGGCCTCGATGATCTTCCTGGCCGGCGTGTAGTCGCCCTCTGCCAGGCCGAACGGTGTGCAGGGGAGTGAAACGGCCACCGTTTCCGAAGCGCCCAGGGCAGCGATGTCGGCCTCCGATGTCTTCACCAGGTGATCGGCCGATGTGGCGCCCAGTTGCACCGCCAATGTGGCGCCGCCCAGGTTGTCGAACTCGTCTGCATGGATCTTGAGTGGAAAGCCCAGCTCGCGCGCCCGCGTAAGGATCTGGCGGGATTGCTGCAGTGTGAACGCCCGGTCCTCGCAAAACACATCCACAAATGGCAGCGGCCGCCCGCCGGCGTTCGCGCGCCACCACTCGCGCGCCGCTGGCAGCATCTTCTCGCAGATGAGATCGACATAGCCCTGGGGATCGTCCTTGAATTCGGGGGCGACCGCATGCGCGCCCAGGAACGTCACCGAGATATCGATCGGCAGGTCCTGATCCAGCCGCAGCAGCGCCTCCATCATTCGCAATTCTGTTGCGGTCTCGAGCCCGTAGCCCGTCTTGGCCTCGACGCTGGTGGTGCCGTGCGCGAACATGCGCTCCAGCCGCGGCCGCGTTTGGCGGATGAGTTCCTCCACCGACGCCGCCCGTGTGTGCTTGACCGTCGAGAGGATGCCTCCGCCCGCGGCCAGGATGTCCAGATATTTAGCCCCTTCCAGGCGCATGCCGAACTCCATGGCCCGGTCGCCGGCCCAGATGACGTGCGTATGGGGATCTACAAAGCCGGGGAGCACCACGCAACCACTGGCATCCAGCTGCGCCTCGTCCCCGTGTTGTGCGCGCAGCTCCGCGGTCCTGCCCACGGCTTTGATCTTGCCGCCGTCGAGCAGGACCGCGCCCTGTTCAATGATGCCAAGCCGGCCCAACTCGCTTCCGCGCTGCGGGCCGCCGGCCAGGGTCAGGACCTCATTGGCGGAGTGGATGAGCACTACGGATCACTTCCGGGCAGTGGCCCACATGTTCAACATGAACTCGAAATAGCCGAATTTCACCTTGGTCATCTCGAAGCCGGCCTGGCCGAAATGCCATCCGATCAACGGCAGCGTGTATGCAAAGGCGTGCTCATGGATCTCTTCGGCGCTTACCAGGTTCAGGTGGGCCATGGTGTGCAGCAGCCCGTCTGACCAGGCTGCCGGCGTCGTGAGAATCACCGTCCCGCCAGGCCGCAGCACGCGGTGGCTTTCCTTGAACAGCACCGCCATGCTTTCCGGATTGAGGTGCTCCACGACCGCCAGCAGGCTGACCACATCGAAGTAGTCCTTTTCAAAAGGCAGGCGCGGTTCGTGGTTCAGGTTCAGCTCGAAGAACTGGATCTGATTGGTCTGTGCAGTCGCAGGCGGCATGGGCAGCTGGTCTACGGCGAACTTCTCTTTGAATGCCGTGTGGGCCAGGAAATAAGGAAAACTGCCGCATCCAATGTCCAGGATGCGGCCGTTGCGCAGATCGGCAGGGATCAATCGGTTCGCCCGCTGTGTGCGCAGTCGCGCCAACAACGGTTCCAGCAGGCCTCTGCCGCGCGTGAATTGTTTGGAGGGTTCCGTCATGGGTTTCCGCGCCGTGATTTTGGATTATATCAGCGGGACCGCGTCGTCCGCCGCAGCCACGCCAATAGGCGCGGCACGATGACCAGCTTCTGTTGCATCTCGGCCAGTGCCAGCAGCGACAATACATCGAAGAGCAATGCCACGGCCGTCACGGCGCCGAATCCCACCTTAGCGTACATGATCGTGGAAAGCAGGGCGCCCAGCGAACGGCCGGCGCCATTGCCCATGAAGTTCAACGCCATGGTCGTTGCCCGTGCGCCTGGAAGGACTTCCGTCATCATCGGCATCTGGCTGACGATCAGATACTCGAACGAGAGGTAGAACAGGAAGAGGCCCGCCAGCGCGCCCAGCTCGGTGCGGCCGATCCAGGGCAGCAAAGCCGACGCCAGGATGTTCACGCATATTCCAATGGCCACCGCCAGAGGCTTTCCGATCCTGTCCGTGACGGTCGCCACCAGGCTTTCGCCGGTCAATTCGGAGAGCCCGATCACCGCAGATGCCCCGGCCAGCGCCTCGATGCGCAGCTGGAATGAGTTCGCCAGCCATACGCCAAAATTGAGCGTGATCATCTCGTTGGCCGCGCTGGCCCACATCGCGACCGAGACTCCCGCCAGCGCCGGGATCGATCTCATCACCGTCGGGACATGCCGGAGCGGGGATGCGGCCTTGCTTCCGCCGGCATCGCGCGGGATCATGCGCCATAGCACAGCCAGCATGACGAACCCCAGCGCGGCCAGGACCTTGAACGGCGACTGCCAGCCCAGGTGCGCGATCAGCCAACCCATGGCGGGAACGCCCGCGATGAAGGCCGCCGACCAGGCGATCTCGGTGATGGCGCTGGCCCGGCCGCGCTGCTCGTAGGCCACCTGATCCCCGAGATAGGCATAGATGGCCGGATTGAACAGCGCAATGCCCAGCATGGCCAGAATCAACGCCGCGCCGAATGTCAACAGGCCCGGCCACAGCGCCATCAAGCTGGTTCCCGTTGCGAACAGCCCGACCCCCAGCAGCATGCCGAATTTCCGCCCGCGCACGTCCGAGACCGTGGCCAGCATCGGGCCGAAGATCGCCACCACGTTTCGCCCTGTGAGCGCAAAGGAGATCTGGGTCACGTCCACGCCCAGCCCCTGGGCGAACACGGTCAGAAACGGGTACACCATCCTGTGCATCGTGTTCAGGATGGTCCGCAGGACCGAAATGACGATCAATTGTGACTGTATTTTCATGCCGTGATCCGCACTGCCGGGCGAAATGACTCTCGGGAAGCCCTCCCTGGCGCCGCCGAATTCTACCAGCCCCCGGGCCGGGGCTGCCGTCGGCCTTTACACAAGCTACATATTTCCTTAATGCTCCTCTTGTATTACCCCGGTATCATCCAGGTCATTGACAGGAGGCATGATCGAATGAGTAGAGCTTGGAAATGGGTACTCGGCATTCTTGGAGTGCTGATCGTCGTAGGTCTGGTTGCCGGCGCCGCCTTCATGTGGCGCAATCACGTGGCCTGGTGGGGACCCGGCGGCATGATGCAAACGGCTCCATACGGGACCGCACCGCAGCAGGCCCCTGGGGCTCCTGATGGGTACGGCGACTACTACCGCTATCACATGGGAGACCGCGCCTGGCGCATGCCCATGATGTACTATCACGGATATGGCGGACCGTACGGAGCGGGTTCGTTCGGCGTGGGATTCATGATCCTTGCCGCTCTGTGCCGCCTGCTGATCCCGCTGGGTCTGTTGGCGCTGGTAGCCTACGTCTTCTATGGGATGGGGAAACGCGCTGGCGCGACGTCCGCGGCTGGCCCGACTCGGACCCCGAGGGAACCGATTCAGCCCGGCCCGGCCCGCAAGGTGGCCCGGCGATAAGATCCTCTCTGAACAGAATCAAGATGCGTTTCAGCAACCGGCTTCGGCCGGTTGCTGATTCATGACCTCAGCGTCTCTGCCTAATTCGGACACTTATGCTACAATTTCGCCCCGCCCAGGAAACCAAACGGGCAACGCGGTCGGCCGTTGACCGGGATCGACACATGCATTCGGGCGGACCTGCAGGTCCATCCGGAGGAGGCAGAGATGAGCGAGAAAGTCCAGGTCTACGTTGGCACCAGCAAGGGCGCCTTCATTTTCGAGAGCGACCGGGCGCGCAAGAAGTGGCAGCCAAGCGACATCCTGTTCAAGAGCTGGCTGGTCATGCACGTGAACCTCGATCCGCGCGACCAGCGGCTGCACGCAGCCACGGCGCACTTTGTCTACGGCCCCACGACCCATTACTCGGATGATCTCGGCAAGACCTGGACCCAGGCCAAAGAGGTCCCGGCGCTGCCGCGGCCATCCAAGTCCGGGCGGCCGATGAGCACGGTCGACGAGATGTTCCGATCCGAGGGCGGTGAGAACATCAAGGACACGCCCGAGAAGATGATCAAGGTGTGGAACATCACACCCGGCCGTCCATCCGAGCCCGGCGTCGTGTACGCCGGTGCCCAGCCCGCCTCGCTCTTCGTGTCACGCGACCGCGGCGAGACCTGGACGATCAACGAGAGTCTGTACGATCACCCGCAGCGCGGCCAGTTCAATCCCGGCGCCGGGGGCCTGTGCCTGCACACCATCGTGCTCGACCCCTCCAATCCGGACCGTATGTATATCGCCATTTCGGCTGGTGGCTGCTACCGCACCGACGATGGCGGCAAGACGTGGATTGCACGGAACAAGGGCGTCCGCTCGGAATACAATCCGAATCCGTATCCCGAATTTGGCCAGTGTGTGCACCGGATCGCCATGCACCCATCCACGCCCAATGTCCTCTACCAGCAAAGTCATGACGGCATGTACCGAAGCGACAACAGCGGGGACGACTGGATCGATATCGGCGAAGGCAAGCTGCCCTCGCGTTGGGGCTTCCCGGTGGTTGTCCATCCTGCGGATCCGAAGACTGTCTACATGATCCCGGAGGAGAGCCAGGAGTATCACATGAGCATCAACGGTCAGATGACCGTTTGGCGCAGCCGCGACCGCGGCGAGACCTGGACGCCGCTGACGAAGGG
>DATDCZ010000078.1:0-7145 GCA_036524055.1 Anaerolineales bacterium
CGATGAGTGCATCGAGCTTCTTGCCGAATTCCGGCGCCGTCGCACTATCGACGCGCCCTTCGACGCTCACAAGATGGCAATGCTTGAATTCCTTGCCCGTGATCTCCATGTATGCCTCCGGCCCAGGCTGGTGATTTCCCGCTGGTCGCGGCATTATACCATGCGAGTTCGCGGCATCCTGGCCGGTCACGGAATGCTCCTCGCGGCTTCAACCGCTGCCGTGCGCCGCGCCTCGGCTTTGGGGCACACTCCCGTCGACCTGTCGCCCAAGTTTGACAGTCGCACTTGCATCGTGTATCCTAGCGCGGCCCGGGCAGGCCCGGCGCGGCTGAGCCATCCAAACCCCGCCAGGATCGAAAGATAGCAACGGTAAGGAGGTGTTTCAGGGTGCCGCCGGTCACCTGCTCGGGCATTGTTCCACTCAATTCCCTATCCACTCCAAATCACATGTGAGAGAATTGCCTCATGCCGCGTTGGATGGTGGGTCTTCTCCTGGCAATTGTTGGCGCCGCGGCGGGTATCGCCTATGGCCGGCTGGTCGCGCCCGTCCAATACGTCGACACAGTTCCGGCCTCCTTGCGAATCGACTACCGCACCGACTACGTTCTGATGGTGGCCGAACGCTTCCACGCCGATCACGATGCCGAGACTGCCATGCAGCAGCTTTCCTTGCTGGGGGCTCAATCTGCAGATGCGGTCTCCGGTGAGGCTCTCGCCTTTGCCCGGAGTGTTTCGTATGCCGGCCCTGACCTCGCCCTCCTCGAGGAATTGAACCGCGCCATGCAGGCTCTGGCTCCGTTGCCCTCACCGGTGAGGACGCCTTGAGGCGCCCGCTTGTCGTCTGGCTTGCAGCCCTTATTCTTGGCCTGGCTCTCGGCCTGACGTACGCCTGGGTTATTGCTCCCGGCAATTCGGGCGGCACAGCCCCATCTTCCTTGCGTCCTGATTTCCGTGACGATTACCGCAGCGCAATCGCCGCGGCTTACGCTGCCACCGGTGACCTGCAACGCGCCAAGGCGCGGCTGGAGCTGCTGGGTGATGCGGATCCGGTGTCGGCCCTTGGTGCGCAGGCGCAGCGGGCGCTGGCCGCCGGACAATCCTTCGAGCATGCCCAGGAACTGGCCCGCCTTGCCTCGGATCTTCAGGCTGGGCGTCCCAGCATCTTTGCGAGCACTGTCACCGCGGCGATTCCACCTTCGCCGACGTTGACCGCAACCCTTGAGCCCGCGTTTGACTTGACCTCCACGGTCGCCGTGATGACCGCCTCGCCGCAGGCGGTCTTCACTTTGCCCCCTGCAGCAACGGGGACGCGGGTGGTCTCCCCGACGCGGACCGTCATGCCATCGCCGGCGGCTCAGTTTCAGTTGACCTCCAGGGACGAAGTCTGCGATCCCGCTTTGCCCGCAGGGCTCCTCCAGATCACGGTCTTTGACAAGGACAACCATCCCCTGCCCGGAGTGGACATCACGATCACGTGGGATCAGGGCGAGGAACGCTTTTTTACGGGCTACCAGCCTGAGATCAGCGATGGCTATGCCGATTACGTAATGCAGCCAGGCACTGCGTATTCCGTGAAAGTGACGCGCCTCGGCGTGCCCGTCTCGGCTCTCTCAGCGCCCACCTGCCCTGGCACCGGCGGTCAATCCTTCACGGGTGGCCTGAAACTGAGCTTCAAGGAACCTTGAGGTCGTATGGGAGTAAGCACATGCCGCACCCCCTGCGGCCAATGAAAAGACCCGCCGCTCGATCCATAAGGCGAGCGGCGGATTCTTGTTATTCCAACGTAATGGCGAGCCGGTTGAACTAGAAACCGGCGGGCAGCCTGCTTACCCAGTCATTTCCCAATCGGATCTCGACGTCCACCGGCGAGTTTGGATCGGGCTTGAACTGTATCTGGTTGCTGCTGGAGACCATCCCCAGGGGATTGATCAGGTAGCGCAGCGTGTACAGCTTGGGCGAGTACAGCACCACCACCGTGACATCCGAGGCGCCCGTGGGTGAGCCGAGCGATACCACTTGCATTCCCTGCGAAACCAGGAAATTGCCGGTGCGCTGGTCCAGCCCCGGCGTATAGGAATTGTTGGTGACTTGCACCTTGGCCGCATCTGCCTGCATCAGCGCGGTCGGGTCACCTTGCGCGAGGGGGCTTGTGGGTCCGGTGGTCGTAAAGAGCTTGTCACGCAGCTCTCGTATCTTGTCCGGGATCGGCAGCAGGACGGCCGCGTTCTGCCCACCCAGAGTGACGTTGCCATAGTTGACCATGTGATCATCGATCACACCGGTCTGGATCTGCTCGATCGGTATGTCGCGCATCAAGGCGGCCAGCTTCAGCCCATCGTCCAGCGGCATGTTCGTTTTTATGCCGGACTGCAGGGTGTTGTAGATCTGCGGCGCATTCTCCATCAGCTCGGCGAACGTTTTCGGGTTTAGCACCTTGTCGCGGATCGCCAGGATCACCTGCTGCTGCCGGTGCGCGCGGCCCACGTCGCCGTCGTTGCATCCCTGGTCCTCATGGCGGCAGCGCGCATATGCCAGGGCCGCTTGTCCGCCCAGGTGCCGCATTCCGCAGCACGTGATGCGTATGACATCCTTGCCGCCACCCAGCTTCTTCAGCCTGTATTCCTGCTCCACGTAAACGTCGATGCCATGGATCAGATTGATCATCTGCACGAACGTATCGAAGTCGACCTGGGCGTAGTAGTGGATAGGCACGCCGAGGAACAGCGAGACCGTCTTCATCGCCAGTGCGGGTCCGCCGCCGGGAAGTTTGAGTGCTTCGCCCGTGGTCCACGCCGTGTTGATGCGGCAGAAGCCGTCGTTGGCTCCGCTGCATCCGCTGCTGCCGGGGATGTTGACGTACAGGTCGCGCGGGACTGAGATCATCCCCGCCGTCTTGGATACCGGATCGACCGTGAAGACGATGATGGTGTCGGTGCACTGCGGGCAGTCCTCACCCGCGGTCTCCCCGCCGCGTAATCCGAAGAAGGCGATGTTGATGCGGCTGCCTCCATCCCACTTGGGATAGGCGATCTCCGGTGCGGCGATCTCGGGCGCGGGCGGCAGATTCTCAGCCCCCGTGCTTGCGTTCGTCACAATCGGAGTTCCAAGCGGATTTACGCCGCCGCCCTGGCAGGTTGCAGGAGCGGTGCCCGGTAGCGACGTCAGTTTCCAGCATGTGATGATGCTCTGGGTCAGTATGAACAAGGCGATCGCCACGACCACCGCTGCGCCCCAGAGGATCACTTGGCGCATGGAGAGTCTGCGCAACCGCGATCCGCTTCCTCGGAGGTCCGGCAATCTAACGCGTTTCAATCCTTCGAATACTCTTTTCATGATTCATTCCGGCTTCATGTATACCATATTCAGCCCCAGCCTTTCGAGGCCCTCTTGTGCCCAGTACTGAATCGCCGCCGAGTCAGCCTCGAGCGCATTCATCATGAGCTTGATCGCACGGTGGTCCTTTAGCTCCGCCAGGGCGCGCATGATCTGGATCCGCCCGCGTGGCGGGGCAACGTCGTACGCCTCCAGCAGCGCCGGCACTGCTTGCTGCCCTATCTTTGCCAGCCCGTTGACGGCCAGCACCGCCACCAGGCCATCCTCGTCACTCAGTGCTGTAACCAGCGCGTTGATCGAATCCGGAGAGGGATGGGCAGCCAGTGCGAGTGCCGCCGCCGCACGCACTTCCGATTCTGCATCGCCCAGCGCCGCGGTCAGTATCGCTAGCGGGGGACTCGCCATGCCCGCAAGCGTCCGCACTGCCCACCAGCGATGCTCGGTTATTTGGGAATCCAGCAGCTCGAGCACGGCCGTCTCCGCCGCCTTGCCCGCCTCTCCAAGCGCGGATGCAGCCGCCTCGGCAGCGGCCTCGTCCGGTCCCAGCAAGTCGGCCAACAATCGGTCGATGTCGGGCAATTCGCCTCGCTATTTGGATGGTGGCGGGACGGGGAGCTTATCCTCCGCGGTGCTGATCCACTTGTCCCCCTCCTCGATCAGCATGACCGGGATGTCGTCCAGGATCGGATACTTGCGTCCGCAATCCTGGCAGATCAGCCAGCTGTCCTTGTAGAGTTTCAACAGGCCGTCTGTCTCACGGACGCAATTTGGGCAGCGCAGGATCTCGAGCAGGTCCTTGCTTATCATTTCCACCTCGGGACGCGGCACCGCCGCGTGGGTGTTCCCCTGGGTTTCTCCCTCATTCGACGTGTCTGAACTGCGGGTTTTTCATTCTACCATGCTAGAGCGAGGGGGGCTGGCACAGCGGTGGTTCCTTGCGGTTGGCCGTCTTCTCCGGGTCGTTCATCCCTCGCGCGTATTCGCACACGGCCTGCCACGCTTCGTAGTGGGTCTGCACGGTGTCCTGGAGTATCACCGCGCCATCGCGCAGGACCGTGCGCTGCACGCTGACATCCGCCCCATTCGCCGCATAGTCCACCTGTGTGATCTGCCCGGGTTTCAGGTCCGCGTTCAGGCGGAAAAGCGGCTTCGGCGCGGGCACCACGTTCTGCAGCCCGCTGCTCTCCCATTCCACAGTCCGGCCGTCGTATGTGGAGTAGAACCTCCAGGTCAGCGATCGGGAGCTCTCGTCCACCGATGTTTCCATCAGGATCCAGTGCTCCGAGTCGTTCTTGAACTTGAAATCCACCAGCGGGAAGTACACCGTTGCATCCATCCCGGCCAGGGTCGGGTCGATTCCGCCTGAGGTTTGCTCATAGTATGAGACGCGATAGGCATGCGGGACACGCTCTACGATGGGGAAACCGGCGAAGAAGACGGTGCGGAACAGCGTCGTGCTGACCTGACACACGCCGCCGCCCACGCCCTTGATGGTGCGTCCGCCGTAGATGATCAGCGCCTCTGTAAAGCCGTTGTCCAGGCTTATGTCGCCGAGTTTTTCGCCCATCGAGAATATCTCGCCCGGCGCAACCAGCACACCGTCAAATTGTGCCGCCGCCGTCTTGATGTTCTGAATGCGGGCAGCACTGGATCCGCGGAAATATGAGGTCTGGACGCCGTTCGGCAGCAATTCGGTGATCCCCAGCTGCGCTGCGGTTGCCGTATCCGGCACGTCCGGCTGTGTTTCCTGCACCACCAGCGGCACTGTATGCTGCCCATTCAGAACCGCATCGTTGATGGTTTTCAGGCTGCCATCCACATCCAGTGCCCGTCCTGTCAGCGAGGGCGTGAGCGCAATAAGCTCACCATTGAGGAAGTGGAAGCGCGAGTTCTGCGAATGTCGGTTGACCTGCGTCTCAATGCCCTTCAGTATCTTGCGCAATGCATCCGGGTTCAGCAGGACCTTCAGCTGGGTCTGATCGCCCTCTTGTACTTCCTGCACGCCCAGCAGGTTCGAAAGCACGCCGACGTCATACACCCAGGGACCGGGATCACCGGCTTGAGGGTTCGGCAATTGCAGGACGAGCGGCTGGCTGAGGATCGTCCGCGCTTGCTCAGCCTGCGCCGAGACGTCCCTGAGTCTGGGCTCGTAGCCGTTGACGATCATCGGCACTTCGCCATCACGGAACGACTGCAGTTGGGCGCTTACATATATGATCGTCGCATCGATGTTTAGGGCTCGGCCGGCTTGCCCCGGCCGCGTGCTCACATTCGTGCCGTCGAACTGCAGCCCGGCCTCGATCACCGGCTTGTCGATCTGCGCCGCCAGATTCTGCAGGTACTGATACGCAACTCGTTGGTCAAAGACGATCACCGGCGGAACGTCGAACCCAAAGCCCCGCCCACGGATCTGCCCGCCCAGGGCCGCGAAGAGCCCGCCCGTCCTTCCGATGCGATATGCCGCCTCGGCGCTTGACGAGGCGTCGAATACCATGCCCAGTTGCGCCGGCGAGGCGGTCCAGGCGTTGTCTCCATCCCTCAGGACCACTTTTCCGCTGATGGGGTAGGAAAGCGTCTGACTGAGCTTGAGGGCCGCCGCGTCCGGCCTCAGCCCCGAGATGTCCACGCCCGCCACAGTGATTCCGGGGAAGATGCGGCCGGCGTACATGAGTTGGTATCCCAAAACCCAGACGATTACGGCCGTGACATAGATAAGCATGCCTGCGGCGGCCGCAGCCGCGATTTGAGCCGGCACGGATACCCGGTTTCGCATACGGTAAGACAAGGTAGTCATAGTCTCATTATACCGAGCAGCGTGCGCGGCTCTCATCGATCACTTCGCGTGTGCCTGACTACTGGCTTCCTCGCGGACAGGCACGCTTCGAGCCATGTGCACCCATCACAGCGCGGATTTCCTCCGCGCTGGCCATTTGAATCCGGGGATGATCATGGGTGTGCTTTCCCGATAGTCCTGGTACTCAGAGCCGAACTCTTCTACCAGCCGTTTCTCCTCCAGGGTCGCTCCAACAAAGAAGTAGATTGACAGCGCGATCCACAACGCCAACTGATTCGCCGACATGGACTGGCTCAACCACAAGAACAGCAGCCCAAATAGATAGATCGGGTGTCGCACCAGGGCGTAGAGGCCAGTTCTAGTCAATCCTGAAGCGGACCTTTCACCGACGACTTGAGCGAGCCCCGCGAAGTGCAGCAGACCTGTCTGAACCACGGCCAGCGCCGCTAGCAAACCGCTGATCGCCTGGGCCGCCAAAAGCACGGCGCTCCACGGTGCCCTCGCTGCGTAGAGGGTGTGATCGGGGAGAGTGCGCATCAGCAGGGCGATTGGTGCCAGGGTGACCACCGAGACTACGTTATAGGCAAGCCGGTAGCCGCGTTCGGCAACCATGCCGAACCGGTGCTTCGCCCATGCCTTGGCGTTATTTGACGCAAGCCATGAGTGCAGCGCCGCCCACAGCATCATCACCGAAAGCATAATCAGGAATTCCATCATCAGGTTACCTCTGCGGCCAGTCCGGGTCTAATTTCCCGGCCCCCGGGGGCGTCACTCGTTGCCGCCTCGGTTGGACACGGGCACACAAGTCTACTCGGACTCTAGACGTCACGAGAAGTCGGATTCACCTCTTGTATTCTTGCGGCCTTGATATATACTGCGGCATTGTTTGCACTGCGAACACAAGGAGAGAAATGAAGCCCCTTTCAGCGAATCAGCCTGGACCTGGTGTTATCGGGACGGTCAAGCCCAGGTGGCGGGTCGCAGTGATCGCAAACATCAAGGTCGAGGGCGACGCGCT
>DATDCZ010000079.1:0-34500 GCA_036524055.1 Anaerolineales bacterium
ACCGAATCCGTGATGCGGGAAAAGTCCATTTGTGCCTGGCTATTGGCGTGGAAGCACGCGGTATATGCCGCCGCTGGCGTCCGCATACAGGGTCTCTAGAACGGCGACTTCGTCAAGTTCATCCGGGGTGTAGTAATAGTCGTGCGGACTGGGCTCCAGCCAGATGAGGTACGTGTGGCCGTTGCCTGCGCTAAGAGATGCCCGGTACATCTCCAGGGGAAAGTCCTCGACCGCGTAGGGGCCGGCACGCCTCTTGGGAGAAGGCAAAACGCCGCGCCGAGCGCTGAACGCAACGCCGTCGGGCACATTGCTCAATAGAGTGAATGGTTCCACCGGCATGTTGTGCGTTAGGTAATTCACCACTGACTTCTCGTTCCACGTCCGATCATTAAAGACGTTCTCTCCGTTGGCAATGCCGTTTGCATGCGACTGAATGATCAGCGGAACTGTGGTCCGGATCGTAGCCAGCAAGAGGGCGCCGACCGCAACGTAGCATACGGACGCGGCGAACGCGCGCCATGGCAATGGACGTGCCCGCCTGACCCGCTGGATGATGAAATCCGCAGCGGCGAGGGGGAGAGTGATCATGGGTATGTAGAGGGGCAGCAGCAACCGTCCGCCCAGCTTGTTGTAGTAGGCGATGGAGGCCGACCCGAACAGCGCCAGCATGTAGCAGGCTCCATATAGAAGGAGGGGCGCCAGGTAGAACCATTGGCCAGCTGAGGCGGTGCCTACCTCATCGCCAGAGGACCGCGGGCCGCGGCTTAATCGAATCACGAGAAACACCAGCCCGGCGGCGACCAACCATAAGAGGGGAGTGAATTTCTCCAGGTACGCAGGATCTGACGAGCGGCCCGCCCACCACTCTAGGATCGATCTTGAGAACCAGGCAAAATTGTCGCCCAGGCCGATGGGTGCGCGTCGCGTATATAGCTGCGATGTGATGGCCAGCCAGACGACCATCGGCACGGCTGCCAGGCAGGCTGCAGAGGCCCTCAACAGGCGTTCCTTGATGCTTGCGCGGGCAAGGATCATGATCGTGAGCGCACCCGCGGCGATGGCGGCGACGCCCAGGTAGCGCTGCAAAGTGACCAGAATCCCGACGCCCACGAACGCCAGGAATGCGCGCGGCGAGCCAGTCTCGACAAAGCGGCCCACCAACAGCACGCACAGCATCGCCAGAAAGACGTGGACGTAGTCCGAGCCGACCATTCCAAATGCCATGGTCATGACCGAACCGGCCTGCGCCAGCAAGACCGCGGCCACAGCAAGTGCCGGGTTGTGCTCAAACACCTTGAGGAACATGACTGAGAGCGTGACCGCCAGGCCGACGAATGCAAGCCACTGAACGACGGCGGCTCCATTGAGCCAATCCAGGCCGCTGGTCAGATGCACCAACGCCAGCAATAGCGGATACAGCGGCGGCCACAACGCGAGGAACATCCCGGTGTACGTGGTCAACCCCTTGCCGATTGCCAGGTTGTGTGCTCCGAAGAGCAGGTCGACAGCATCCGTGGAGACCCCGAGTCCGTATTTTGATATACTGAACCACAACACCAGCCCCCACAGAATTTGGAGTGTCATCAGTACGACGAACCTGCTGCGTTTCTCCGATAGCATCGGACGGCATTCTATCATCTGGTTCAGCCACAGCCTTCGATCCAGCGCAAACACTTCTGGCTGCCTCCCATGGCTCTGATCAATCCCAGTTCTCCACATGTCGCTTGACGCGGTAATTTCCCGCTGGCGGACGGACCCTGAGACCGCACCCAACTTCGCGGTATGGAAATCGGTGCCCGCACGGCGCGCGCAGAATGTTCCCTTCCCGGATGATCTGCCGCGTGAGCTCCTCCAGGCCCTGGCTGCACAGGGCATCGAGAGCCTGTACGTCCACCAGGCTGAGGCCTGGCGCAAGGCGAAACAGGGCGCCAATTTTGTCCTGGCGACCGGAACGGCCAGCGGCAAGACGCTGGCATATAACCTGCCCGTTCTGGCTGGCTTGATCGAGAGTTCCGCCGCGCGCGCGTTATATCTGTTTCCCACAAAGGCACTCGCCCAGGATCAGCTTTCTGTCCTTGGGAAGCTGCTGGGTTCGGCGGCCCAGGCGCCGCGCGCGGCGATCTACGACGGGGATACGCCTCAGTCCCAACGCCCGGGCATGCGGCGGAACGCGCAGTTGATCATCTCCAACCCGGATATGCTCCACACGGGTATCCTGCCGCATCACACGAATTGGGAGGAGTTCTTCAGGGGCCTGCGGTATGTCGTGGTCGACGAAATGCACACGTATCGCGGCGTGTTCGGCTCGCACGTGGCCAATGTCTTGCGACGCCTCAAGCGGGTGGCTGCGTTCCATGGTGCGCATCCGCAGTTCATCCTGAGCTCGGCCACGATCGGAAATCCGCGCGAGTTGGCGCAGCGCCTTGTGGAAGCCGAGGTCGAGTTGATCGAGCAGGACGGCTCATCGCGAGGCCCGCGGGAGTTCCTGTTCTACAACCCGCCCGTGGTGGATGCTGCCCTGGGTCTGCGCAAGAGCTCCATGCTGGAGAGTGTGCGCCTCGCCCGCGAGCTGCACGCAGCGGGTGTGCAATCGGTTGTGTTTGCGCGCTCGCGGCGCACCGTCGAGCTGATGCTGACGCATCTGCACGCGGCAGAATCCGGGAATGACGCTGGTGCAAGCGCGGCGCGCAGCCGCGCGGAACTGTCGCCGCGCGCCAGCGCATCTGCTTCCAGCATCCGCGGTTACCGGTCCGGCTACCTGCCCTCAGAGCGTCGCGAGATCGAGCGTGGTCTGCGGGATGGCAGCGTCCGGACGGTGGTGGCGACCAACGCCCTCGAGCTCGGGATAGATATCGGCGGTTTGGGTGCTGCGGTGCTGGCCGGATATCCCGGATCCATCGCCAGCGTGTATCAGCAGACCGGCCGGGCCGGTCGCGGCGATGCGCCCGCGCTTTCGGTGATGGTCGCTTCAGCGAATCCCCTGGATCAGTACCTGGCGCATCACCCCGATTACTTTTTCGGGCAATCGCCGGAGCGGGCACTGATCAACCCGGATCACCTGCTGATCCTGCTCAGCCATCTGCGTTGTGCAATGTTCGAGCTGCCGTTCGAAAAAGGGGAGGGCTTCGGAGCACTCAGCGGCGAGCAGCTCCAGGAATTCCTGGACTTCCTGGTGCAGAACAAGGAAGCCCATACCTCGCGGGAAAAGTACTTCTGGATGTCGGATGCCTATCCGGCGGCCAATATCTCGTTGCGCTCGGCCTCGGCCGCGAACGTGGTGCTGCAGACCGCGGGTGAAGAGCGCCCATCCACAGTGGGGGAGGTCGATCTCGCCAGCGCTCTGTGGATGGTGCATCCCAAGGCAGTCTACCTGCACGAGGGGCAGCAGTATTTCGTCCAGGAGCTCGATCTGGAAAAGAACACGGCCGTCCTGATCCCCGTTGGACTGGATTACTACACCGAACCGCAGCGTGAGACTGAGATCCAGATCTTGAAAGAGTCCGCCGTTGCCGCTGTGCCGGGAGGCGAAAAAGGGTGGGGCGAGATCCAGGTGACGACCCGCGTTGTGGGCTTCAAGAAATTGCGTTGGCTCACGCAGGAGAACCTGGGCACCGAGCCGCTGAATCTGCCTGCGACGGATCTGCAGACAACCGGATACTGGCTGTCGCTGTCGGACTCCAGCCTTGAGTCACTTCGCATTTCCGGAGAATGGACCAACGACCCCAACGACTATGGTCCAGACTGGAGTGCCATCAGCCTCGCCGTGCGACGGCGCGATGGATTCCGCTGCCAGGTGTGTGGAGCTCCAGAGACCGACCACGAGCACGATGTGCATCACAAGATTCCGTTCCGCGCCTTCGCATCCGTTGCCGAGGCCAACCGCATGGAGAATCTCGTCACGCTCTGCCGCGTTGACCATCGCCGCGCCGAGCAGAATGTGCGAATTCGGTCGGGGCTCGCCGGCGTGACCTACGTGCTGGGTCAGCTGGCGCCGCTGTTCCTGATGTGCGAACCCGGCGACCTGGGTGTACAGACGGATGCGGCCGGCGCCGTCCGCGGGGGCATGCCCTCGGTAGTCCTATATGACGAAGTGCCGGCCGGGATCGGCTTCAGCCAACGGCTCTTCGAGCTGCACTCCGAGCTGATCACCCGCGCGGCGGAGGTCGTGCGTTTGTGCGGCTGCCAGGATGGTTGTCCGTCGTGCGTGGGGCCCGGGGGCGAGAACGGCATGGGTGGAAAGTCTGCCTCCCTGGCAATTTTGGACGCACTCCTTGCTTGAATGTCAACTCAAAACTGGATATAGTACTGACATGCTCTCTGCCGCCAACACTGCCGCACAAGATCTGCAGACGTATGCGAACGCTCTGAGATTCCCGCGAGACCTGGAACGCGAATTCCGCCGCGATTTTGGGGAGCGCCAGCCGCCGATGCTGAAGCGGTTCTTCGCGCTGGGGCTTGCCCTGTACATGTCCTTCGCCGTGCTCGACTACTTCGCCATGACCACCTATTACCCGACGGCCTGGGCACTGCGTTTAGTGTTCGGCACGGCGATGCTGCGATTGGTGTTCGACACGGAAACTGCCTTCTTCAAACGCAATATTGTCTGGTTGCCCTCAGCCTGGACGCTGCTGGCCGCGACAAGCATTCTGATCATGATCTTCATTGCCCGCTCGGATGAGCCGGCATATCTTTTCTATGCGTTCGGGCTGCTACTGATCATTGTTGCCACATATATTCCATCCAGCGGTGACTTGTTGTATCCATCGCTGGCGGGCTGGGCCACTGTCTTGGCATACCTGGCCGTGGGGATATTCCATCAGCACATGCTCGACGAGCCCGAGCTGGCGCGCACCTTCCTGGTAATCTCGTTCTTCCTGGTGGGCATGAATATCCTGTGCATGATCGGCGGCAGCATGCTGGTGTTCTCCCAGCGGCGGGATTTTCTGCAGCGGCGCCTGATCGAGGAGCAGCGCAGCGCCCAGGAGAATCTCCACAAGCAAGCCGATCAATTGCTGTTGAACATCCTGCCGGTCACGGTGGCGGAGCGCTTGAAGCGCGGCGAGGTGATCGCCGATCTCTATGACGAGGCCAGCATCCTGTTCGCAGACGTGGTCAACTTCACGCCGTTCTCAAGCCACCTGGTGCTGCACGACCTGGTAGCCGTGCTGAACGACCTGATCAGCGAGTTCGACATCATGGCCAAAGACCACGGCCTGGAACGCATCAAGACCACCGGCGATGGCTACATGCTGGCGGCGGGTGTGCCGGAGCCGCGTGCCGACCATGCCGAGGCCATCACGCACCTGGGCCTTGAGTTCTGCGAATACGTCCGAAATCACACCTACGCCGGGCAGAAGCTGGGCCTGCGCGTGGGTATCAGCAGCGGCCCGGTGGTGGCGGCGGTCATCGGCTTGCAGCGCTTCAGCTATGACGTGTGGGGCGACACGGTGAACACGGCCTCACGCATGTGCACGCACGGCTTGAATGGCGTCGTGCAGATAACTGAGGCCACGTACAGGCTTGTCTGCGACAGGTATGAATGCGTGCCGGGCGGCTTGATCGATGTCAAGGGCAAGGGCGGCATGAACGTCTGGCACGTGCTGCGCGCCCGTTGAGGCGCACATGCATCATGGGCGGCAGCATTCTGTGGTGGTTGATAACCGGGGTGGTGATGTTGCTCGAAAGTAATCGGAAGACGCGCCGAGGCGTTGGATAACCCGGTTCCTGTGGTCAGGCACAACAACGCGAAATTGGGGTCTTCAATGGAAATCATCCCAGGAAACGTAGCACCCGCGGGCGGCAGAAAGCTCGGCCAGCCTTTTGGTGCGCGATCTGTAATTCCGTACTCCTTGTTGCTTGCGGCTGGCATCGTTGCAGCCGCCCTTCTGTTTCTCCTGCCACATGCGGCCGAGTTTCCGATGGATGATGCCTACATCCACCTGGTCTATGCCCGCAATCTCGCTGAACACGGAAGTCTCGATTTTAACTTCCCGGGTGAGAGGGGGGTCGGTTCCACTAGTCTCCTGTGGGTGCTGCTGCTTGCCGCGGGTTTGAAAGTGGGCATTCCGATGGCCGTGCTGGCAAAGGCGCTCGGCATCGCCTCGCTGATAGCGCTGAGCCTGGGTGTGCAGACGTTGTTGCGAAGCATATGGGGGCCACTTCCCGCCTTTCTTGCGGCGGCGTTGGTTGGTATCTCCGGAAACATGTTGTGGTTCGCGCTGAGCGGCATGGAGACCGTTCTTTTCCTGGCACTGGGAATCGCAGTCCTCATTGCGTACCGCTCGGGGCGCGCGTTTTGGGTTGGCCTCGCGCTGGCTGCTTTGATTTTGACCCGTCCTGAAGGCATTGCGCTTTTGGCCGCCATTTGGGTGGTGGATGTGCTTCATCACAGGCGCGTCACACGCGGATTGTTGATGCTGACCGTCCTGGCGGTGGGATTGAGCGCGCCGTGGTTTGTGTACCTGTACCTGCGCAGCGGTCACTTCATCTCCACCAGCGCCATAGGCAAACATCTCTCCACTTCGATCGCAATCGACCACATCCTGCGTTATGTGCGCATCCCGGAATCATTGGCCGGGATCCCTGGGTTGCTATACATCTTGATGTGGATAGGCTTCCTCGGGCTGCACGTGCTGGGGGGCGTTGCCCTACCGCCTCCGCTGCTCACCGTCGAAACCCCCTCGCTTGGAACATATGGGATCTCCTATTGGAGCGTGTTCGCCTGGGTCCTGGCTGCCGGTCTTATCCTGGTTTCTGCGAGACAGATGCTGTCACCGGGCGTGCTCCAAACATGGTTCGCCAACGATTCACGGCGCGCCCTTCTCCTCATGCTGATATGGGTAGTGCTCCACAATCTTGCTTACGCCCTCTATCTTCCCATTCCAGGGACGGCCAGCCGATACGGTGCGATCAATCATGTGGTGCTATGGCTCTCACTCAGCTACGGGCTGCTGGTACTGGGCCGGCGACGGCCGCGCCTCTTCAGTCTTGCCATTCCCACTATCCTGCTCGCGGTCGTAAATACGCTCTACTGGAATTCAGTCTATGACGCCAATCTGGAACACATGACCAGGGTCCGCATTCGCGCGGCCGATTTCGTGCGAGTCTCGATTCCCGCGGACGAGAATTGCGCCGCGTTCGATGTTGGAGCCATGCGCTACTTTGGCGGACATCCGGTCATTGATCTGGGCGGGTTGATCGATCCCAATGCGGCAGAGGTGTTCGAGGCCGGAACCACGGATCAGTATCTGCTGAGCAACAAGGTCACCTGCCTCATCCTGCCGGGTCGCAGTGGTGAGGCCGGAGACGGGCTGTTCGACTTCGGCGATATCCTGGGCATCTCTACCAGCCCAGTACTTCATATAACTCAACTCGAAACCTTTGCAATCGATCGCAGGACTTGGCTGCGTGGGTACCTGGCGACAGGGAACTATCAGGCATCTGTCGTTGTGTATGATGTGCGGCCGGTTCCCGTTGGGCCTGCCGGATTGCGCGTTTTGGCGCCATCACCGCATCAGGCCGCGCTCGTGCCGTCTTGCGGCAGGTAAGAATTGCATTAGATGAGGGGGGATTGGCTTGTATGCCGCGCACAATCGGCATAGAATGCTCTCATCATGGAATACAAGGACTACTACAAGATCCTGGGTGTGGAGCGGTCCGCCAGCGCTGACGAAGTGCGCAAGGCCTACCGCAAGCTTGCCATGAAATACCACCCGGATCGTAATCCTGGCGACCACCAGGCCGAGGAGCACTTCAAGGACCTCAACGAGGCCTACCAGGTCCTGAATGATTCGGAGAAGCGCGCCCGCTACGATCAGCTGGGCAGCGCCTACTCGAATTGGCAGCAGCGCGGCGGTTCCCCGGGCGATTTTGACTGGACCCAATGGTTTGGCGGCCAGCCGGGCGGGACGCGTGTTGATTACGGCGACGTAAACGACGTGTTCGGTCAGGACGTTTTTTCGGATTTCTTCAGGTCGCTCTTTGGCGGGATGGGCGGTGCACGCACTTCCACTCGGGCCCGGCGCGCCACGTACCAGCAGCCGATCACGATCAGCCTGGATGAGGCCTATCGCGGCACGAGCCGCCAGTTTCAGAGCGAGGAGCGCCAGGTTACGGTTCGCATTCCGGCAGGCGTGAAGACCGGTTCCAAAGTCCGGGCTGCGGGTGTGGCGCCGGATGGGCAGGATCTGTACCTCATCGTCGAGGTCGCAGACGATCCACGCTTTGAACGGCAGGGCGATGACTTGCGCACGAGCACCGTCATCGATGTATTCACGGCGACGCTTGGGGGCGAAGCCTCCGTCCAAACGGTGGACGGCGAAGTCACCCTCAAGATCCCTCCGGGAACCCAACCTGAGCAAGTTTTCCGCCTGGCGGGACGCGGCATGCCGCGCCTCAAGGGCGCTCAATCGCGCGGGGACCTGTTCGTACGCGTGAAGGTGCGCGTGCCCAAGGAACTGACCCCGGAACAGCGCAGCTTATTGGAGCAGGCGGCACGACAGACGCCCAAGGCTTGAACCAGCATATGCATACAAGCCGTCCAATGCACCCGCGCAAGAGCGGGCACACGTACATGTCGTTGCAGGCCGCGCGCATGATTTTCCAGGAGACTGAATGAGAAACCGCAGAGCATTAGCCGTTGTCGTCGTGCTGGGCCTGGCCGCGCTTGCATGCCAGGTCGGCGCGGCCGCGCCGACCTCACAAGTACAAGCGCCCATCTCCGCTTCGGGGCGTCCACCCATTTCTGTTAACGCGCCAGTCAATCCGCTGGCAGCGCAGGACTCATTCGTGGCGCTGTATTCCCGGCTGAGCCCCGGCGTAGTGATCCTCAAGGTCAGGTCCGCCAACAACAGCGCGGCGGGCGCAGGCTTCGTTTATGACGCCGCCGGGCACGTGGTCACGAATTACCACGTGGTGCAAGGCGCGATTAACGACAAGGTTGAAGTTGATTTCCTGTCAGGATATAAGGCGTACGGTACTGTGATCGGGACGGACCTGGATTCCGATCTGGCCGTGGTCAAGGTGGATGCCCCGACGTCCGAGTTCCATCCTCTCAGCCTGGGCGACTCGGATGCCTTGAGTATCGGCCAGACCGTGCTGGCCATCGGCAATCCATTCATGTACACCGGCTCGATGAGCGTGGGCATCGTATCGGGCCTCCATCGAACGCTTGATTCGCAGCACCTCACGGCCGATACGGGCCGGCCCTTCACCGCAGGGGACCTGATCCAGACGGACGCTGCCATCAACCCCGGCAACTCCGGCGGGCCGCTCTTCAACATGAGCGGCGAGGTTGTGGGGGTCAATCGAGCCATCGAGACCGAGAACTTCACCGTTGCGGGGCAGCCGCTCAACTCGGGTGTGGGTTTTGCCGTATCGTCCAACATCATGCGCCGTGTCATCCCGGTGATGATCAAGGATGGCAAATATGACTATCCTTATCTCGGCATCAATACTTACAGCCTTGGCAATCCGTCGCCCAATTCAATCAATCCGGTCGGCAACGCCATGAGCCTGGATGAGATCGATGCGCTCGGACTAAAGCAGTTCACCGGACTCTATCTGACGGGCCTTGCCAAGGGCGGGCCCGCAGAAAAGGCGGGTCTAAAATTAGGGACGACGCCAACGAGCTACGCGGGCCTGTATGCCGGCGGCGACCTGATCACGGCGATTGATGGGCACCCCCTGCTCCAGTATGACGATCTGATCGCCTACTTGATCACCCAGAAGTCACCGGGCGATGAAGCAGTGCTGACGGTGGTGCGCGGAGGCGAAACGGTTGAGGTGACCGTCACGCTTGGCAAGCGGCCGTAGGCCGATCGACCCTGGCTTACGCAGCCTGCCAGACCCATCGACCGGGCACGAATTCAGTTCGTGCCCGGTCTTTTTTCCTGTTGCCTCACGATAATCCGACGCCGTTGCCGAACCGTTCCCCTGCGCCAGGCGTCGCGGCTGGAAAGAAGAGAGCGGCGCTTCGCGCCGCTCTCTTAACATCATCTGTACTGGATTCGTGAGCAAGGGATCTAGCCGAAGCGTTCCTCCTGCCACACGTCCGCCCGGTTGTGGTATCCGGCCTGCTCCCAGAAGCCGCGCCGGTCCTGCGGCATGAATTCCAGAGCGCGCAGCCATTTGGCGCCTTTCCAGAAGTAGGGCGTTATCAGATCTTCCCGTCCCGGGACGAAACCAACCACCCCGCGCAGCGGGAAGCCGTGGTCTGGCGTGATCGGCTCGCCATCCAGGTGCGTGGCCATAAGGAAGTTCTCCTGAAGGACCACTTCAAGGGGGAGATTGACCGTAAAACCGTATTCTGCGTGCTGCATGACGTGCGTGGCAGTCGGCTTGATTCGGAGGAGCCCCTCTTCGACGAGCCGCTTCACGGAAATGCCCTCCCAAACGGTGCCGAACTTGCTCCAGCGTGTGACGCAGTGGATGTCCATCTGCAATTTGGAGCGCGGCAGCCGGTTGAATTCGTCCCAGGTCCAGCGCTTTTCTTCCTCGACCTCTCCCCAAACCCGGAAGTCCCAGGTCGCGGGCTTGAACGGTGGTACGGGCCCATAGTGGAGCACCGGGAACTTAAGCGTCAGAGACTGGCCCGGTGGGAGCCGCCCTTCTTTCCGCACTCGCTCTTCTTCCTTGCGTCGATCAATACCCTCTGTGCCAAGCATTCGTCGCGCTCCTCGTGCTGATTATAAGGGATGCCCTGCTCAGACATCCTCAGCCCGGCCCTCGTTACCTGCGCGTCCATGATAGTTGCCTTAGAGATTCTTGACCGGCGGTTTGAGCGGCATTTGGGGCACAGTGTGCGTGCGTCTGCCCGGAAGGAGATGCGCTGGCGCGTTCGGGGCAGGGTCCCCTTTAAGTGTGGTTACAATCGAACTGCCGTGAAGCCCAACACGCCGCGATCACTGTCTGCGCCGGAGCGATTCGTCATCGTCGCACTGCTGGCCTTTGGCCTGGTTGCGAGCCTGGCCACGCCTCTGAGCGCCGGCTACGACGAGGAGACCCATTTCATTCGCGCCTGGGAAATGGCACACCTGTACCTCGTGCCAAACGAGCAGCTTGGCGCGAAGCTTCCTTTCCCCGCGCTCTATTGGGATCTTTCCTACCGTCGACAACCCCTGGTTGAGGCGGTTGAACCCGGCTTCTGGAGCAAGTATGGTTCGCTCCGGATGGACGCGTGGGACTACGTGTATGCTAACGTGGAGACGCGTTCGGTCTACTTCCCCGCACTCCTGCTTCCGCAGGCAATGGCGCTGCGCTACCTGGGTCTCAGCTTGCGGCTGCCGGCGCTCGCCGTCTATTATGCATGTCGCCTCGCCGGTCTTCTTTTCTATGTTCTTCTGTGCTGGTTGGCGGTCCGGCTGGTACCCTTCGGAAAGTGGCCGCTTGCCATTCTGACGATTGCCCCCATGGCCGTGTTCCAGGCGTCCACCATCAGCGCCGACTCTATCTCCAACGGTATTGGCTTCTTCGTATTGGCTGCATCCCTGGCACTCGCACAACGAGGGGAGCTGGGCCGCAGGGAGTGGTTCGCCATTGCCGGATTGCTGGCGCTCTTATTCGCAGGCAAGGTGAACCTTCTGTTCCTGGCCTTCCTGCCATTCCTTCTAATTCCACCCTCCAGATATCGAGTGAAGCATGGCTTCATCCTGCTGGCGGCGGCGGCATTGATCCTGCTGCTGGTGGAGGTTGCCGGCTGGAACTTGCTGGCCTACGCCAGGTTCACGCGCGCCCTCGAAGGCGCGAATCCCCGGCAGCAACTGCTGTTCATCCTGGCCGATCCACTGCGGTTTGTCGCCATCATTGCACGCGATATCTGGACGAACCTGCCCGCCTACTTGCGCGGCTGGGTTGGCGTGTACGGCTACAACTACTTTCCCGTGCCCGCACTGACGTACATTCTCTATCCGCTCGCCGTGATTGCGAGCTTGTTCCGCTTTGATGAGACCTCATACCCTGACAAGCGCACGCGGATTGTACTTGCAGCGCTTTTCAGTGTCGGTTTCCTGCTCTCCATAATCTCCATGTATGTGGCCTTCACACCAGCTCGCAGCCTTTTCGTCGCCGGCGTGCAAGGCCGCTATTTTACGGTCGTCATGGCGGTGTTTGCCCTGGCGCTTCTCGTTCCCCCGCGTCGCACAGCAGGCGAGTCGTCAAACGCCCGGGCAATCTCGAGCCCTTGGGTGCAGGCGATCGCCAGCGCCGCGCCCATCCTGGCGATCGCGGCACTCTCCCTCTACACGCTGGGTCTGATTCTCTCCTATCATGTCCCGTGTGGTTCGGAATACTACCGATGGTCTTTGTGCTTCCAGCCGGAATACAAGAACTGGGCTCCGGAGGCGGTCTCATCCCCGCCGATCACATCTTCGATGGTGCTCACGCAGGAGATTGTGCCTGCCTGCAACGGTATGACAGAATTGAATGTCTGGGTCAATTCACGCGGAGACGATCCCGCGGCTGAAACCATCATTGCCCTGCGCGCGACCGCGCATGACAGGGATATCGTGCGACGGAGTATCCGGAACGCAGATATCGGAGAAGGTGGCTGGCTGACGTTGCGCTTTGCGCCGGAGCCGGCGTCTGCAAGCCAGCTGTATCTGCTGAGCCTTGCCGGAACTGCTTCCGAAGGGATCCGCGTGGGCTATTCCGAAAAGCCGGAGTATGCCGACGGGAAGCTATTTGAGGGGGACGCGCCGCTGGGACAGGATATGCTGTTTCAATACGGCTGCGTTGCCGGGTTGCAGCAACTCGCAGGCATGGGTCACTGACCCTGAGGTCACCCTAGTGCGCCGTCGATCCCGCCGCCTCAGGTGACGATTCTTGCGCTTGCGGCCGCAGCAGCAAGAGCACCAGGCCTGCACCAATGATAAGGATCGCACCGTTCAAATAGAACGGAATGGGCCTTCCGATCGAGTCGTACAAGACTCCCCCCAGCAGCGGCCCTATCGTGAACCCCAGGTTCTCAAAGAAGTCATACAGGCCGTAGGCTAGCCCGCGGCGCTGGTGATCCGTAAGATCTCCAACGAGAGCGGTCTCCGCCGGCTCAGAAATTCCCCACATGACGCTAGAGATCGTATACAGCAGGGCGATCAGCACAAGGGAGGGCAGGTGCGGCATCGCGAAAGAGATGACTCCCGCTCCGGCGAGACCCAATGCCAGCATCGGAACGCGTCCGAATCGATCGCTGAGCGATCCGAGCCGGGCTGAGAATAGCGCCCCAACCAGCGCAGCCGGGAAAAAAGCCCAGGCAAGAGTCTCCATGTGGGTCGTGAAGCGATCCTGGAGATAGGTGAGGTAAATGGGGCTCATCATGGCTTCCGGCACGCCCAGGATGAAGACGATCGCCAGCAGCCGGATGAGCTGCCTGGATATCCTGGAATTCTTTGCTCCAGGCGCCATAATCGGTTTCAGCGCCGGCACAGTTCTCCAGGCGAGGACTGCGCCCGCCAGAGTCAACCCGCTGAAACCCGTGAACACCACCTTCCAGCCGTGGCCCTCAGGGAGGATGGTCATCAAGAAGAAAGCGGCAAAGATACCCACCAATCCGCCGCTCGTGGTGATCTCATTGAGTCTGCCCATCGCCTTGCCTCGGCTGGCGGTCTCGGTCAGGGCTGATACGATCGTGTAGGCGGAAGTCCACAGGAATGAGGAGCCGATGCCCTGAATGATCCGCGCCGCAAATAACCAGTCCATCGACCGCGCATAGGCGAACACGCCCATGGCTGCGGCGTAGAAGAGCAGCGCGATCACCAGGAACAGCCGTGGACTGACGCGGTCCAACAACCAGCCAACCGCCGGCCGCAGCAGCAAGGTGGTAGCCGTAAAGACCGAGAACAATCCACCGATGGCGGCCGCGCTCGCGCCAAACTCCTTGCTGATGACCGGTAGTCCGAAATAGAGGAATGCGAAAGGCAGCGACCAGAGGAAGAGCGGCCGGTGCAGCCGCTGGGCTGCGGGTATCGCGTCCCTAGTGGTCATGGGCCAGGCTCCTGTAAGAAGTCTCCTAGGTTAGCTCGTTCCCACCTGCATCTTCTTCCGCGGTCTCGGCCTCTCTTGTGGCGCTGCCATACCGCGGCCGTTTCTCGCGTTGGATGCGTTCCCAATCTGATGAACGGTATGCCTTCAGGGTAAATGCAGTCTGCTCATCGAAAGCCGCGGGGCTGTGCGAGAACACCAGCGGTCGATATTCGACCTGCCAGCCCGCAAGATGGTTCTGATTTTGGAGTGCCTCGCGTTCCTCTGCTCGTTCCGCGAAGTAGATGGCAACACCGCCCGCTGCCCCAATGAAGTGATCGTGAAATATTGCCAGCGGCAGCGTCGTATCCGCCACGAAATCATTGAAGATCCGGTTGGCTTGTGCTGGCGCCATGCCCTCGGGCGCCAGCGCATACACGAGAATGCATCGCGGTCGCCGTAGATGCGTTATCCCTTGCGTCATGTCTCACCTCATGCCTCTCTTACGTGCTGGCTGGGCAAAAGATGCCTGCGAGCCGGCCCTAGTGCGCGGCCCATGCATCAACCTCCACCCGGTAGGCCGGGCTTGCGAGCGACACGACATTCACGACGGTCATGCAGGGCTTGTGCTCGCCCAGGGCGGCCGAAAGCGTCGCTCGCCGGCCAGCTGCGTCCATATCGCCTGCCACGAAGATCGTGAGCTTCACGATATCCTCGATCGCCATGTTAGCAGCGTCGAGATTCGCCGCCAGATTCTCCATTGAAACCTGCAGTTGTTCAATGGGATCTGTTGGGAGCGTCCCGTCAGCTCGTAAGCCGACCTGACCGGGCAGGAACAGTATACGTTCCGGTCCTTTGACTTCGCATTGGTGCGAATACGCCGCAACTGGCGCGTGAATGCTGGATGGGTTCCGACAGGCGTTCATCTCTCCTCTGGCTTCCAGGTTGACTGCGGGGTTAATCCGTCAATACTGCCGTCGGGCGCGGACTTCACCTTCGGAAGACGCTCACACTTTCAATGTGATACGTTTGCGGAAACATATCGAAAGGGGTAACGCTGTCCAGGTGGTAACCGCCGCGGATAAGCCGGGCGGCATCCCGCGCCAGCGTAGCCGGATCGCAGGAGACGTAGATGATCAATCCCGGCGCCATTTTGACCAGGGCGTCCATGGCTGGGATCTCCACTCCCGCCCGCGGCGGATCGAGTACAACTGCCTCGGGCTCCAAGGTGAGCGATGGCAATGCCCGTCCGGCTGCATCCTCGTACAGCTCAACGTTGTCAAACTCGTCCAGGTTTGCCATGAAGTCTTCGCACGCCGCCGCGGATGCTTCTATCGCGATGAGTCGGTCGCACCGGGGCGCGAGAAAGGCGCTGAAGAGTCCAACTCCAGCATACACATCCATTAACATGCGCGCCTTATTGGGAAGCGCATCCCGCACGTGCGCCACCATTTTCTCAGCCACCGGTGCATTCACCTGGAAGAAGGAAGTTGGCGAGACGCGAAAGGCACGCCCCAGCACTTCCTCAACCACGTACGGCTCACCGGCTTGCACAACAGCATCGCCTTCAAAGACGTGCACGATCGAAACCGGCGCCTCGATCTCGAGTTCGGGAACGGCCGGCGATCCGGATTCCAGGATGACCATCAGGTCCTCTTCCCGGCCCGCACGCATACCGACGCGATCGATGCCCGATTCGCCCTCGAACGCGAGCTGTGGCCATAGTGCATTGATGGCATCCAGTGGCAGGTGGCATTCCTCTATGGGCATGATATCCGAGGGATTCGGGCCATCACGATGCCTTACGAATCCAAGCTTTCCATCGGCTGCCAGCTGAAACTGCAGGTAGTTGCGGTAGTTCCACGGCTCTCCGCCCACCGTCGCAGCGACAGGCGGATTCTCGATACGCCCGATGCGCCTCAGCTGATCATCCAGGATCTCGGCCTTGGCGATCAGCTGCTGCGGATAGGACATGTGCTGATAATGGCAACCCCCGCATGTCCCGTAGTGCTTGCAGCGCGGGGTGACGCGCCCGGGCGCTCCTTCGAGCACGCTCACCAGCCTGCCCCGCACAAGGCGTTCCTTTTCTTCGACCATTTCGATCCGCACTCGTTCGCCCGGGAGCCCGAAGGGCACAAATGCAGCACGGCCATCGGGCAGCCGTCCCACTGCGGCCCCGCCATACGCGTGCGCGGTCAAAGTAAGTTCAAATTGGATGGGCGGCACTCCCGCTCCTTAAACGAATCGGTGCGCGGGCCGCACCCGAGGCCGGGTACGATGGCGCACCGATGATCTTCCCTGCAGCCTGCGCGGCTGCGCGATTCAGCGCAGGAAGAATGAAAGGGCCACAAGGATAAGCACGAAGCTGACCGCCAGCAGGGCGATGCGGCGCAGGTCGCGCTTGACGTGCGTGTAGTCCGGATTGAACTCCGTGGCACGGGGCGCCTGCATGAATGCAGCCGTTTTGCTGAGTTGTCTTCGATTCTTTCGGGACATGCCCTCTCCTAATTCTTTAGTCGCGCGAATACCACGATGCGCTGGTTATCGATCAGGTAAGGATAGCACGAGATCAGCGTCACCGTTGCCGCGCCGGTCGAGGCCATCACCTCGACGGCGGTGGGTTCCACGATCTGCGTCCGTTCCACCAGATACTCATACTCCCGCTGCTGCGTGGAAAGCGTTACCACATCCCCGGGCTGCAGCTTGTCCAGGTCCCGGAACAGCTCTCCATACACATCATTGTGAGCCGATAACACGACGTTCCCGCCCTGCCCGGGATTTGCAGAGCCGACGTGCTGGGCAACGCCTTTCTTCAATTGCTCCCAACCGTCTCCTTGAACCACGGGTGCGTCCACCTTGAGCGCCGGGATCTCGATACGCACGGCCTGTTCTATGCTTGGAGTCGGGACTGGCAGGTTCGCCAGGGACTGCACCAGCGGCCGGAGGTGCTCCGGGATCTCCGCCTCGTTCGGACGCGTGTTGCCTTGCGCGTCAGGCGGCGTATGGCCGGATGGCAACACAACTGCCATGACCAGCGGCGTGGGTTCGGGCGTGGCCGGATTCAGCGCCGCGGCAACCTCCCGATTGAGGTCCCGCAACATGCCCAGGCCGCTCAGCAGCACGCCGACCAGGCCCGCAATTGCCAGAACTTCCACGCCCAGCAGGATGCCGTCGAAGACCCGGCGCCGCTTCCTGGGAGGCACATCACCCGATTCTGTGCCCGCGTCGGCTTCGGCTTGCTCGCCCGGCGGCGGCGTGGGCCCAACGACGCGCCCGGTCAAACGGAAATGCTCCAGCCGTTCGCTTCGCCTGCCCCTGCGCTTGTCGATAAGCAGGCGTCGCAGTTCCTCAACAGATAGATCTTCGGGCGCCTTGCGTCTGGGCATCGCACGGGCGATTATACCGCCCGTTACAGTGACCCTTCTTCCGCGCACGGATTCGCTCCGACCCCGGAGCTTCCTGCCGCGCCCTGTCGGTATAATGCCGCCATGCCTGAGTTCCGATTCTTCCACCCCGTTGAGGTCCGTTACGGCGATCTTGACGCGCAGGGGCACGTCAACAACGCCAAATTCCTGACGTATTTTGAGCAGGCTCGCGTGCGCTACTGGACCGAACTCGGATTGTTTGCTACAGGGCAGTCATTTGCCGAGATCGGCGTAATCATCGCCGATATACACATTCGATACGAGCAGCCGCTCCACTGGGGGACCGCCATCAAGGTGGGTGCGGCCGCTACGAGGATTGGCAACAAATCGCTGACCATGGAACAGTGTGTTGTGGAAGCGTCGGGCCTGCCCGCGTTTGCGGCTGGCACTGTCGTCCTGGTCGCCTACGACTACGCGGCGCATGCCACTATGCGCGTGCCGGACGTCTGGCGCGAGCGGCTCGAACACTTCGAAGGGCGAAAGCTCGATTGATCACTCCCCATTGCGATTGCCACCCGGGAGGAGGGACGAGCACTGCTGCTTGATGCTGCTCTACCCCAGGTTGCACTCAACGAGATCCCTCGCATCGCCGAAGCTGCAGAGAAGGCCGGTTTTGCCGCCCTTTGGTCATCCGAAACCCGACACGATCCATTCCTCCCTTGCACGCTGATCGCCCAGAACACCACTCGACTTCAGTTCGGAACAGCCATTGCCGTATCGTTTGCCCGGTCTCCAACCAACCTCGCCTATCTTGCATGGGATCTGGCCGCGCAATCGCAGGGCCGGTTCATTTTGGGTCTGGGCACTCAAGTCAAGGCGCACATCGAGCGCCGGTTTGGCCTGGAGTGGCCGGATTCGGTTATCGGCAAGCTCCGCGAGCAGATCCTTGCCATGCGCGCACTGTGGGATTGCTGGCAGAATGGCACGAAGTTGAATTTCCGCGGCCAATACTACAAGCTGACGCTCATGTCCCCCTTCTTCGATCCTGGGCCAATTGAACACCCGGCGATTCCCGTCTACATTGCCGGGGTCAATCCCGGCCTGGCCCGATTGGCGGGCGAACTCTGTGCGGGATTCGTGGTGCATCCGTTTCACAGCCCGCGATATCTCCGAGAAGTGATCCTTCCAGCGCTATTGAGTGGGGCCATTGGGGCAGGTGGGCGTCCGACGGAGGTTGCTGTGTCCGTGACTGTGTTTGTGGCGACAGATGCTCAAGCGCGTCAAGCAGCGCGTTCGCAGATCGCGTTCTATGCTTCGACGCCGTCCTACCGGCCGGTCATGGAATTGCATGGATGGGGCAAGACGGCCGAGCAGCTCTCCGCCTACGCGGCTCGAGGCGAATGGGACCGGATGCCGGCTCTGGTGACCGACGAGATGCTTGCGGAATTCTGCCTGTTGGCGGAAGAGGCCGAGCTGGCCAGCCATCTCAAGGACCGCTATTCTGGCCTCGCCACGCGACTAAGCCTTTACGAGCCGTTTGTCCCGGGAGAAAAGGACGAGTTCTGGCGCCGAATTACGACCGCCATGTGATGCCTGCTAACCTGCACGACGGCATATCTCGGGAATAGCCGGTGCTCGCCGAGAAACTGCCAAATCAGAGGAGGATGCAGCTATGCCACTAGTTCGGATTGACCTGCGACGCGGCAAGACCCCGGAGTTTCGAAGGCGCCTGGGGGAAATTGTGTACCAGACCATGGTGGATGTCATGGGCGTGCCGCCGCAGGACAACTTCCAGATCACCAGCGAGCACGATCCGCTTGGCCTGGTGTACGATGCCGCATACTTGAAGATCGCCCGAACGGATAACCTCGTCATCATCCAGATCACGCTCAATGAGGGCCGCACGGTCGATGTGAAGAAGCGTTTCTATGGCGAGCTCGCCGACCGGCTCCACCAGCAGCTTGGAGTGCGGCTCGAGGACGTCTTCATTAGCCTGGTGGAGGTCCGGAAAGAGAATTGGTCGTTCGGAAACGGCGAAGCGCAATACGCGGCCTGATGCCACACCACGAGGAATAATCAAAAATGGACTTTGCTGAGTACCAGGAGAAAGCGCGCGGCACGGCCGCATACCCCGTCATCGGTCATCGGGTGATCTACCCGACCCTTGGACTTGCCAATGAGGCCGGGGAGGTCGCCGGAAAGATCAAGAAGATTTTTCGGGACAAAGAGGGTGTGATCGGCGATTCAGAACGGGAAGCATTGCGTTCAGAATTGGGCGACGTATTGTGGTATCTGGCACAGGTTTCGACCGAGTTGGGTCTGTCGCTGGATGACATCGCTGCACACAACATCGTCAAGCTGCTGGATAGAAAAGCCCGCGGCAAGATTCGCGGCGATGGGGACGATCGCTGATCGCGATCCGCAGGCAATTCATCCGAGTTCCACGCGCGCGTGGCCGCGTTGACCGATTTGCATCATGTGCGAAGAAACTCTAATCTTTCTCCTACACGGTCAATGCTTGCTTTTTGGTAGAATCTTTACCGACCCAATCCGATTAATTTGGGTCTAGGAGTGAAGGACACCATGGCTGGTATGGAACGTTTCACCCAGCGCGCGCGACGGGTGTTGAGCCTGGCGCACCAGGAGGCTGAGCGGGGTCAGCAGAGCAGCATCGGCACCGAGCACTTGCTGCTTGGGTTAATGGATGAAGAAGGCGGCGTGGCAGGGAGGGTGCTGCGCGAGCTTGGATTGGAATCCAGCCGCGTTCGCGAGATCATCGAGCGCGTGGGGACTGAATCACATTCGCCCGAGGTCAAGATCGAACTTGCACCTGAGACACAACAGGTTCTCGAGTTCGCCGTGGACGAAGCGCGGCGACTCGGTCATCACTATATTGGCACGGAACATATCCTTCTCGGCCTGGTGCGCGTCGACGGCACCGCCATGGAGGTTCTGCGCCGCCTGGGGGTCACGGCCGATCAGGTTCGCCGGCAGACACGGCGCGTCCTGAATGAGACTGCTGCGGCGCCTACTGCGGCGGGTGGCCAGCCGGCCTCTCGCACCCCCAGCACGAGCCCCAAAACGCCGCTGGTGGATCAACTGGCATCCGACCTCACCACCATGGCTGAGGAAAAGAAGCTGGATCCAGTTATCGGGCGCCAGATGGAGATCGAGCGGGTCATCCAGATCCTGGCTCGCCGAACCAAGAACAACCCGGCCCTGATCGGTGAACCCGGTGTAGGCAAGACCGCCATCGTCGAAGGACTGGCCCAACGAATTGTCGAAGGTGACGTGCCCGCGCCCCTTATGAACAAGCGCGTGCTGCAGCTGGACGTGGGCTCCCTGGTGGCGGGAACGATGTATCGCGGGCAGTTTGAAGAGCGTCTGAAGAGGGTCATAGACGAGCTGAAGCAAACGGGCGCGATCCTCTTCATCGATGAGGTGCACATGCTCGTGGGGGCCGGCGCCGCCGGATCGTCCGTGGATGCCGCCAATATCCTCAAGCCCGCCCTTTCTCGCGGTGAACTGCAGGTGATCGGCGCAACGACGCTGGACGAATATCGCAAGCACATTGAATCAGATGCCGCCCTCGAGCGACGGTTCCAGCCGGTAACGGTGGAAGAGCCATCCGAAACGGAAACCATCGAGATCCTCAAGGGCGTGCGCTCTGCGTACGAGGAGCATCACCACCTGGTGATCTCAGACGAAGCACTGGAGGCCGCAGCGCACCTTTCCTCCCGGTATGTTACCGAGCGGTTCCTGCCGGATAAAGCCATTGACTTGATCGATGAATCAGCCTCCCGGGTGCGCATGTACAAGAGCCCGGCCGCGCGGCAGGCCAAGGACCTCTACGGGCAACTGAAGCAGGCTCGCCAGAACCGCGCTCTCGCGCAGGAGGAGGGCAACGGCGAGGACGTGCGGGAGTGGCAGGATCGTGAGACAGACCTGGGCGAGCAGATCGAAAAATTGCGCTCGGGATGGGATCGCGCCAACAGCCCCGTGGTCTCCGCCGATGACATCGCCGAAGTTGTTTCGATGTGGACCGGCGTTCCCTTGATGCAATTGGCTGAGGAAGAATCACAGCGGCTGCTCAAGATGGAAGAGGAACTGCGCAGGTCCATCATCGGTCAGGATGATGCCATCGTCGCCATTTCGCGGGCAGTGCGCCGGGCCCGTGCCGGCCTCAAGGACCCACGCCGGCCCATCGGCTCGTTCATGTTCCTTGGGCCCACGGGCGTCGGCAAGACGGAGCTGACCAAGGCGCTGGCCAAGTTCATGTTTGGCAGCGAGGACGCAGCCATTCAGCTGGATATGTCCGAGTTCATGGAGCGCCACACGGCCTCGCGGTTGGTCGGTGCGCCTCCCGGCTATATCGGCTATGAAGACGCCGGTCAGCTGACAGAGGCGCTCAGGCGCCGCCCGTACTCGATCATCGTCTTCGACGAGGTCGAGAAGGCGCACCCTGAAGTGCACAACATGCTGCTGCAGATCATGGAGGAAGGACACCTTTCCGACGCCAAGGGCAGGAAGGTCGACTTCCGCAACGCCATCATCGTAATGACCTCCAATATCGGCGCCGACCTGATCAAGAAGCAGACCTCGCTGGGCTTCCAGATGAAGCGCGACGAGGCACTGGAGGAGCAGCTTTCCTACGATGACATGCGCAAGAAGCTCAATGATTCGCTCAAGCATTCCTTCCGCCCGGAATTCATCAACCGGCTGGATGGGGTGGTGATCTTCCGGTCGCTGAACAAGGACGATATCGAGCGCATCGTGTCGCTCGAACTCGATAAGGTCGCCGAGCGGCTCAAGGAGCACAATCTCACTCTCACCGCCACGCCTGCGGCGCTCTCGGCTCTTGCTGAGCAGGGATATGACGCCGAGTTTGGCGCCCGACCGCTGCGCCGTGTGATCCAGCAGAAGGTTGAAGATCCGCTATCTGACCGGCTGCTCGCTGGCGAGTTCGTGGAC
The DNA here is from genome assembly GCA_036524055.1 of Anaerolineales bacterium. Taxonomy (GTDB): domain Bacteria; phylum Chloroflexota; class Anaerolineae; order Anaerolineales; family Villigracilaceae; genus Fen-1038. Next base: position 22,290 of record DATDCZ010000079.1, read on the forward strand.
GGCGACATGATCGACGTCGACCTCTCCACAGAGGGCGAACTCGAGCTGAAACGAGCCATGCCCCAGCCCGAGCCAAGTATGTAGGGCCAGCAGAGAATCCACCATGGATGCAGATTCGCCCGGCAGTTCGGTTGCCGGGCGAAATGCTGCGTGGAGCGGGGGTGATTCTGTAATCTTGTGCTAAGAATATCCGGCCCCCTGACTGCGTCTAATTGGCGAACGGGCCCGTAACCTTAGATAGCAGGAGAAATCATCATGCGAACCGATCTTCAGACAGCAACACTGGCCGGCGGATGCTTCTGGTGCCTGGAGGCCGTCTTTGACGAGCTGAAAGGGGTGGAATCGGTCGAGTCCGGATACGCCGGCGGCAGCAAGGCAAATCCGAGCTACCGCGACGTGTGCAGCGGCTCGACGGGGCACGCCGAGGTCGTCCAGGTGCGATTCGACCCCGCCATCATCACCTACCGCGACATCCTGAACGTCTTCTTTGCCATTCACGACCCGACCACGCCAAATCGGCAGGGCGCCGACGTGGGTACGCAATATCGCTCGGCCATTTTCTACCATGAGGAGGCGCAGAAGCAGACGGCCGAGGATCTGATCCGCGAGCTGAATGCACAGCAGATCTGGGATAAGCCCATCGTGACGGAGATCGCCAGGTTTGACAAGTTCTACGTGGCCGAGGACTATCACCAGGAGTACTTCGCCCGCAATCCATATCAACCCTACTGCATGGCGGTCGTCGCCCCCAAGGTGAGCAAGTTCCGCAAGCACTTCATCGACAAGCTCAAGAAGCAGCCCGCCTGATCCGTCAGGTAGCAGCCAAACAGAAAGAGCGCAGAGTGGGACTCTGCGCTCTTTCATTGCCCGCGGTCTGCAGTGCAGTCTGTCTAGGCGCGGCCGCGCCCTCCGAGCAGGCGCACATGCGTCTTGCGCATGCAGCGATTCATAACCACCTTGAGCCCGGCGGCCTCTGCTGTCCGCGCCGCCTCTTCGTTGATGACCTCTTCCTGCATCCACACGACCCGCGCGCCGATCTTTATGGCCTGCTCAACCACAGCCGGCACGTCTTCGGGTTTTCGGAACACCTGCACCACGTCGATCTTGACCGGCACCGCCGTGAGGTCCGGGTACGTCTTCTTCCCCTGGATCTCGGGGCTGGCCGGGTTGACGGGGTACATATCGTATCCGTGAGCAAGCAGGTAGCCGAAGATGCCAAAGCTCGGCTTCTCCGGATTGGAAGAGACCCCCACACTTGCCACGGTCTTGCTCTGGGTCAGGATTTCAAGCAGCGCGCCGTCGTCTTCAATCGTCATGTGTCCTCGCTCAACTGGATAATTGCATCGGAAGCGTCACCTGGAAGCACGTCATTCCAGGTCTCGAAGTGAGGTCTATTCTCCCGGCGTGGTTATTGACCACGGTGTACGCGATATGCAGGCCGAGACCCGTGCCGAGGCCCGGCGGTTTCGTGGTGAAGAAAGGCTCGAACACCCGCCGTTGGATGCCTTCAGGGATGCCCGGACCGTTGTCCTGGAGCTCGACGATCACCTTATCCGCCTCGCGGCGCGTCCGGATGATGATCTCACCTCTGCCCTGCATGGCGTCCACGGCGTTGTCCAGGATGTTCGTCCATACCTGGTTCAATTCGCTACCGTGCGCCTCGATGAGGGGCAAGTCGGGTGCGTATTCGCGTTTCACCGTGACCCCCGACTTGAGCTTGTGTCGAAGGATGACCAGCGTATCCTCCAGCCCCTTGTGCAGGTCCACTTGTTGCACCGGACCCTGATCCAGGTATGAGTACGCCTTCACCGAGCCCACAATTTCGGATAATCGCTCGGTGCCCATCCCGATTTCGTCCAGCAGGGAATACGCCATACAGCCTGCGGCGAGCCAGCGAATTACGATCTTCAGATTCTGGGGCGAGAAGACCCCCTGCAGTTCCATCAGGCTGTCAGAGTCCCAGCCTGCAGCCACCAGTGCCGGTGCAAGCTCCCAGGCGTCATCGATTCCCAAGCCCTCCAGCCATGCCTGGACCGCAGCTTCCTGATCGCTGCGCGCCATGGGATCGAGCTCTGGGGAGGCGTCCCCGTTGGATTCGACCCGCTCCCGGAGCGAGTCGATGCGGCGCTGCTGTTCGCTCGGCAAGTTGCAGTCAGCGAGGACAGCGGAAAGATTAGCCCATTCGGTGATGGCCTTTCGCAGTTGGCCCGCGCTGCGCCGAACCGCCGCCGCGGGATTGTTGAGCTCATGCGCCAGTCCCGCCGAGAGCGTTCCCAACGCTGCCATCTTCTCGGTCTGCCGCAGCAGGCCCTCGTTCTGACGCAGGCGCAGGCTCACTGTCTTCAGCATGCTGAGAGCAGCAGTGGGGCTGCCGGCGAGAAGCGCCTGGAACGCATCGCCCCGGATGGCAATCACCTTGCTTTCGTGGACGGCGCGCACCGTGGCCGTCCGCGGGGCGTTATCCAGGAGCGCCATCTCGCCGAACACCTCGCCGGATTGGCGCACCGCGATCACGATATTCTGTACATCCGATTTCTTGATGACTTCGAATTCGCCTTCCACAACGATGTAGGCGGCATCGCCTGGAGCGCCTTCCTCGATGAGGTGCGCCCCCGCGGGAATGGTCAGAACCTCGGTCTGGGCTGCCAAGGCGTCCAGATCCGAGTCTGAGAGGCCCGCGAACAGATCCAGCTTTCGCAGGAAATCGCGATTCATAGTGAATTCAGGTAGCCCTCGATCGCGCCCACTGCGATGCCTCCCTCGCCGGTGGCTGTCGCAACGCGGTGTGTCGTGCCCAGGCGCACATCCCCGGCTGCGAAGATGCCCGGAACGCTCGTCTCAAGGATCATGGGATCGCGGTCCAGGGTCCAGCCTTTGGGCCGTTTGCCGTCTTTGAGCAGCTCAGTGCCCGTCAGGATGAAGCCCTTGCTGTCCACCTGGACAAGGTCCTTCACGATATCGCTTTGGGGGAGCGCGCCGATGAAGACAAAGATCGCAGCCACTGGAAGCGTGCGCGTTTCGTTGGTTTGATTGTTCCGCACCAGCGCGGCCTCGATCTTCCCCGGCTTGCCTTCGATCCCGATGACCTCGGCGTTCAGCAAGTGCTCGACCTTCGGGTTGGCGAGCTCGGCGTCGATGAGATATCTCGACATGGTCGGACCCGATGGGCTGCGGATGATCTGCGTGACCTTGCTGGCGAAACGGCTCAAGTACATCGCTCCCTGACCAGCCGAGTTCGCTCCACCCACAACCGCGACGGGTTGATCCAGGTAGTTCATGGCCTCGGTGTAGGCAGCCCCGTAGTACACGCCGGCGCCGATCAGCGCATCGATGCCCGGCAGCTCGAGCCGCCTGAACCGTGCGCCAGTCGCAATCAAGATCGCCTTGCTGGAGATCTCCGAACCATCGGAGAGAACCGTGACGCGATAGTTGTCTTGAACCCGGACCGAATCGACCGACTGGGTCGAGATGATCTCGGCGCCGAATCGTTTCACCTGCGTGATCGCGCGCCGGGCCAGGTCCATTCCGGAGAGCCCGCTTGGAAATCCGAGGTAGTTCTCTATCTTAGGGCTGTTACCTGCCTGCCCGCCGGGTGCCTGCTTCTCGATGATAAGGCAGCGTATCCCGTTGGAGGCCGCGTATACCGCGGCGGCCAGGCCCGCAGGACCGGCCCCAATGATCACCAGATCGTAGAAAGGCAGTGAAGCTTTGGTGCTGAAGCCAGACTTCTCGGCCAATGTGCGGATCTCAGGGTCGACCAGTACGCTTCCATCCGGGAAGAACACGACCGGCAGTCTGAGCTCGCCCTTCGACTGTGCCTCCACCATGGCCCGCGCAGCCGCGTCCTTATCAATGTCAAGCCACTCGTAGGCGATCTGGTGCCGCGCCAGGAAGTCCTTGACCTCGTGAGATCTCGGCGACCACAGCGTGCCGGCCACCCGAATCCCTTCAAAAGAAGGGCGTGCGCTGGCCCGCCAATCTTCCAGCAGGTCAGAGAGCACCGGATACAGATTATCTTCCGGCGGATCCCACGGTTTCATCAGGTAGTAGTCAAGCTGCAGGCTGTTAATGGACGAGATCGCCACCTCGGTATCGGCATAGGCGGTCAACAAGACCCTCTTGGCTGCAGGATAGATCTGGCGTGCCTGCTCCAGGAATTGCAGGCCCGTCATCTGTGGCATGCGCTGATCCGTGAGAAACAGCGCAACGGCCTCGTTGCGCTGTTGCAACTGCCGGGACACCTGCACCGCAGCATCGCCGGAATTGGCTTTTACGACGCGAAAATCCCGTCCGTACTTCGCCCGGATGTCGCGCTCAACCGCGTTAAGCACAGCCTGGTCATCATCAATGACCATGATCACTGGAAGTGACACGACTCCCTCTCCTGCCTCGTAGGAATCGCCATCCCGCCTACAGGGCGCGAGGAGTATAGCATAGGGAAGGCTGCCGTCCCAAAGGTATAATGCTCCACTTAACCAATGACAGCTGGCTTCGTGAACAACGACTCAATGTCTTCCGCCTCATCGCCGCTGATGCGTGATCCCACCTTCTGGATTCGGGATATCCCTGTGCATGGCGATGCCATTCTCGCGCCCATGGATGGCTATTCTGACTGGCCGTTTCGTTCCCTCTGCCGGGCGCTGGGCTCGGCGATGAGCTACACCGAATTCGTGCAGGCAGAGCATATTGTGCGCAGCGAGCGCTACCGGCGGAAGAAGCTTTATTTCGAGCCGCTCGAGCGCCCCGTCGCCTTCCAACTCTATGGCGACGATCCGGATGCCCTGCTGGAAGCCGCTTTGGCGGTTCAGGAGCTTGGCCCGGATGTCATCGACATCAATATGGGCTGTCCCGCCAAGAGCGTCGCGTGCCGCGGCGCCGGCGTGGGGATGATGCGCACGCCGCTCAAAGTGGCGCGGCTGTTCCGCCGCCTCAGCCGAAATCTGGACGTGCCCGTGACTGGCAAGATCAGGCTCGGCTGGGAGGATGCGCGGACATACAAACTCATTGCGCGCATTGTGGAGGAGAACGGCGGCTCGCTCATTGCCATCCATGCCCGCACCCGCGAGCAGAACTACGGCGGGCACGCAGACTGGGACGCCATTGCTGAGGTAAAGGCCGCCGTGAGCATTCCGGTGATCGGCAACGGCGATGTACGACTGCCCGCAGATATTGAAAGGATGAAGGCCCACACCGGCTGCAACGCCGTGATGGTCGGGCGGGCCGCCATCGCCAATCCGTGGATCTTCTCGGGCCTGGAACGCGATCAGGTGCAGCCGGACCAGGTGCGCGAAATGATCAGCCTTCACCTGGAACGCAACATCAAGTTCTACGGGGAAGACGACGGGCCGCGACTGTTCCGCAAGCACGCAGTGCAATATCTGATGCTGCGCCGGCTATCCCGGGAAGAGCGCAAGGACATCCTGCGCCGCAGGCCCTCGGGGGAATTCGTGGAATTGTTAAATGAGATCTACGCGGCTGCGGCCGTGGCACCCGTTTAGGCCGGTCCGCAACCCAATGCCGTTATACTCGCAGCATGCCTAAAACCCACACGCGTTACGTGTGCCAGGAATGCGGCCGCGTCTCCGCCACATATATGGGCAAGTGCCCTCAGTGCGGAGCTTTCAACAGCATGGTCGAAGAGCTCGTGCACGACGAACCTGCGGTTGGAGGTTCCTCGGTCGTGCGAGGGCTCACGGGTCGCTCTCAACCCCAATCCATTTCTCAAGTCGGTGGGCAGGCGGAGGATCGGATCGCGCTTCCCATCGGTGAGTTCGCCCGCGTCCTCGGGGGCGGAATTGTCCCCGGATCGATCGTGCTCATCGGGGGTGACCCCGGCATCGGAAAGTCCACACTCGTGCTGCAGATGGCCATCGAAATGGCGGCTACGGGGCGGGTACTCTACGTCTCTGGCGAAGAGTCAGAACGTCAGATCAAGATGCGCGCCGCCCGGCTTGTGGAAGGGAAGCGCCAGCTTCCGCCCGACTTGCTGCTCGTCACCGAAACCAATCTGAATGTGATCCTGCAGCACGTCGCCGACCTGAAACCATCTTTGCTCATCGTCGACTCGATCCAGACGGTTTACCTCTCGGAAATGGATTCCTCCGCCGGTTCGGTTTCGCAGGTCCGCGAATGTGCGTCGCAGCTGCGTGAGCTTGCCAAATCCAATGGCGTCACGGTGTTCCTCGTGGGTCATGTGACCAAGGATGGCGCCATCGCTGGTCCGCGAGTGCTCGAGCATATCGTGGACACCGTCCTCTATCTTGAAGGCGATCGCTTCCAGGCTTATCGTTTGCTGCGCTCGGTCAAGAACCGCTTCGGCGCGACCTCCGAAGTGGGTGTGTTTGAGATGCTGGAAAGCGGCTTGGCTGAAGTCGCGAATCCATCCGAGGTCTTTCTGGCCGAGCGCATGGCTAATGCTCCCGGCTCGGCCATCGCCGTGATCATGGAAGGCACGCGGCCCATCCTCATCGAAGTTCAGGGTCTCACCTCGCCGACCCAGTTTGGCAATGCCCGTCGTACGCCCAATGGAATTGATTTCAACCGGCTGTTGTTGATCGCCGCAGTCCTCACGCGTCGGGCTGGGCTGAAGCTCGCCGACCAGGACCTGTTCGTGAATGTGGTGGGTGGGATCCAGGTTGATGAACCGGCCGCCGACCTTGCCATTGCCGCGGCCCTCGCCTCCTCCTGGAGGGATGTCCCTGTCCGCGCCGGCGCGGTGCTCATTGGCGAGATCGGCCTGGCGGGCGAACTTCGGATGCCGGGGCAAATGGCCGCGCGCCTTCGCGAGGCCTCCAAGCTTGGCTTCAAGACCGCTATCATACCGAAGGCACTCCGCAGCCCTCGCTCCACTGGAATAGATGATGACTGGCCCAAGGGCCTGGATATCATTGAGGCACGCTCTCTCCAGCAAGCGCTGGAGGCCGGGCTGCTTGCGGAGACACCCTCTGTGCAGAAGGGCAGAAAAGTCGCCTGAAACGGCAACCTCCCGCCCGGTCTGCCGTATGTATCACAGAAGGAGATTCCTTATGATGCACAGACTGGTGATAGTTGGCGTGATTCTTTCGCTTGCAATCCTCGCCTGCGGTGTCAACATCTCGCTTACGGATGTGCCCACGGCCAGTCCTGAAGCGCCCGAGTCAGGTCATGAGGTGGTTGAAGACATTCACGTGCCTGCGGCGTCGTCCGGCCCCTCGCGCCTCACCATCTCATTTGGAGGCGGATCGCTCAGGCTCGGCCCCGGCGCGGCTGGCCTGGTGGATGGCACAGCCACGTATGACGTCGCCAGCCTCAAGCCCGAAGTGATCACCAAGGGATCCGAAGTTGAGGTCAAGCAGCGAGACGTGTTTGGACTCGTGGAGCCCCGCAACGTAAAGAACAGCTGGGATTTCACCCTGGGTGCGATGCCCTTGGACCTCAGCGTCAACGCGGGCGCATATCAGGGCGCGTTTGAATTCGGCGGTCTGGCCCTCACAAGCCTCACCGTCAAGGATGGGGCAGCTCAGGTCGATCTTTCGTTCAGCCAGCCGAACAAATCCGAAATGACCGTCTTCCGCTATGAGACGGGCGCCTCGCAGGTCAGCATGCGAGGATTGGCAAACGCGAATTTCACGACCATGAGCATGACAAGCGGCGCAGGCCAGTACACCCTGGACTTCTCGGGAGATCTCAAGCGGGATGCGACGATCACGATCAGCAGCGGTCTCAGTGAACTGACTCTTATCATCCCGGACGGCGTGCCTGCAACGGTCACCGCCGAGACCGGTCTATCTGATATCAGCGCCGGCGCATCCTGGTCGAAGGATGGAAATCGCTATACCCAGTCGGGCACCGGGCCCGGCCTAACGATCATCATCAAGGGCGGTGCAGGAAAACTGACGCTCACCCATTGAGTTCCATCGCGCAGCCTGAATATCGCGGCCATTTGCGGGGTCTTCCCCTGATTTCAAGGGAAGACCCCGCGTAACTTAAATCGGAGTAAAAGGTCATATTTCCTCAATGACCTCTATCACTTGTTTGCACCATGCGGGGGACATAAAATCGGGATAAGAGACAAGCATTATCTGTTTTCCTTGGGAGAGGAAGGGCACCATGCAGATCACACGTCAGGCCGACTACGCAGTGCGTGCAGTCCTGTACCTGGCCCGGCTGGGCGGTGGCGAACGCGCCGCTACCAGCACCGTGGCTGAGGAACAGCGCATCCCACCATCATTCCTGGCCAAGATCATCTCGCAGCTGTCCATCGCGGGCTTGCTGCACACCTCGCGCGGTGCGCGCGGCGGCGTGACTTTGGCCCGCTCGCCCAGGGAGATCTCCCTGCTGGACGTGATCGAGGCCATCGATGGCCCCATCATGCTCAACGAGTGTGTGGGCGAGGAAGGGGATTGCTCCTTCGACGAAGACTGCCCCTTGCGCTCCGTATGGTGCGACGCGCAAGAGGTGCTGGTCAAGAGACTCAAGGGCACCAACTTCCAGCAGTTGCTGGAGCGGAGTCGCGTACCCGCGTAAGCTTTGCATTGCTTGACCTATGCCTCCGGACAAGCCTGTGTCCGGAGGCTTTTTGTTGTGGCTCTTGGCTGAGCCCCCGGCTTATAATGCATGCAGAACCTTCCATTCCTTTTCGGAGGATAGCCATGACCGGTCCCCGGACCGTTCGCGCACCGCGCGGCACACAGCTCACCTGTAAATCCTGGCAGACTGAAGCGGCTTACCGGATGCTGCAAAACAATCTTGATCCTGATGTGGCCGAGCGCCCGCAGGACCTGGTGGTCTATGGCGGCCGCGGGCAGGCGGCGCGTTCATGGGACGCGCTGGACGCCATTCTCGAATCGCTCAAGGAGCTCGAGAATGATGAGACGCTGCTGGTGCAGTCCGGCAAGCCCGTGGTCATCTTCAAGACGCATTTGGACGCACCTCGGGTGCTCATCGCCAATTCGAATCTCGTTCCCCACTGGGCCACGTGGGAGCACTTCGATGAGTTGGCGCGCAAGGGCCTGATTATGTACGGCCAGATGACGGCAGGCTCCTGGATCTACATCGGTACGCAGGGCATCTTGCAGGGCACCTACGAGACGTTCGGTGCCCTGGCGAGGTTGAAGGGCTGGACCTCCCTCAAGGGCAAATTCGTGCTTACCGCCGGCCTCGGGGGTATGGGCGGCGCCCAGCCCATGGCCATCACCATGAACGAAGGGGTCGGGCTCATTGTGGAGGTCGACCGTCAGCGCGCCGAGCGCCGGCGCGCCATGGGCTATGTTGACACTGTCGTCGATACTCTTGAAGAAGCGATGACCATCGTGGAAGACAACAAGGCAGCGGGCAAGCCTTTGTCGATTGGCCTGATCGGTAATGCATCGGATATCTATCGTGAGCTGGTGGTCCGCGGCGTGACTCCCGATGTCGTCACAGACCAGACGCCCGCGCACGAGGCGCTTATGTACGTTCCCTCCGGATTATCTGTTTCGGCCGCAGATGACCTGCGCAAGTCCGATCCGGCGAAGTATCGTCAGATGGCGATGGACTCTATGTCCGAGCACGTTCGGGCAATGTTGGCCTTCCAGGGTCGGGGTGCCGAGGTTTTCGACTACGGCAACAATCTTCGCCAGCAAGCTTACAACCACGGTGTGACCAATGCATTCGAGTTCCCGGGTTTTGTGCCGGCATACATACGGCCCCTTTTCTGTGAGGGAAAGGGACCATTTCGGTGGGCCGCCCTCTCCGGCGATCCGGAGGACATCTATCGCACCGATGAAGCCGTCATGGAATTGTTTCCCGATGACGCTCATCTCCACCGCTGGCTCACCCTGGCACGCGAGCGCGTACCCTTTCAGGGATTGCCCGCGCGCATTTGCTGGCTGGGTTATGGAGAACGGGCCAGGGCGGGCTTGAAGTTCAATGAGCTGGTCGCCAGAGGCATCGTCAAGGCGCCGATTGTGATCGGCCGCGATCATTTGGATGCCGGTTCAGTTGCCAGCCCCAATCGGGAGACCGAGGGGATGCTTGACGGGTCCGACGCCATTTCGGACTGGGCGATTCTGAACGCGCTCATCAATGCAGTTGGCGGGGCGACATGGGTTTCATTCCATCATGGCGGCGGGGTTGGAATCGGGTACAGCCAGCACGCCGGGCAGGTGATCGTTGCCGACGGGACGCCCGAGGCTGCGCGCCGGCTTGAAAGAGTGCTGACGACGGATCCAGGCATGGGGATTGTCCGTCACGCCGACGCCGGCTACGAGCAAGCCATTGAGGCTGCCCGCCGCCACGGCCTGAAGATGCCCATGCTGGGACGCTAGCTGGTTTGCCTACGATTCTGGGTCCCAATTTCGGACGGTTCCGACCTTTGCTTGTGGCTGCCGCCCTATTGATGGCGGCGTGCTCCTTCAATCCGCTCGCCCTGCTTGGATCCGGCAGGTCGAAGTCGCCTCCCATCCTGCTCGACCGCTGCGATCGTGGTCAGGTTGCTATTTGCCTGGTCACTTTCGGAATTGAACCACCCGACAAGATGCTCATCGAGTTGCTGGCGGCGGCCTCCGTCGATGGCCAGCTGGATGTCGTTGTTACACACAAGGGCGAAGACCTTCCGTTTCCATGTATGGCGGCCGACGAGGGGAATACTCTGTTTTACTGCACAGGGAAGCAGCTACCGCTCGGCAGCGCGCTTCATATCGAGGTCTATGCAGTTCAGGGAAGGGCTCTGCTCGCCAGCGGCGATTTCCAGGTGAATGCCTTTGAGCTTCCGGAACTGCCTCTAGGTGGTACGCCGTTCCCGGAACCATCCCTGGCGAGCATAGGTCGCGTCACGCGGACGCCTTTTGCCGGCACAGCGTATCCGAATTCGATGCAGGCCGCGACTCGTTCCCCAACCGCGACCCGTACGCCGACCCCCACACCGCGCCTCGGCGCCAGTCCCGCCCCGGGTATCTATTGGACACCGACTCCAAGGGCTGGCGCAACCCCGAATCCCAACCTGAACCCCAATCTGAGTCCCTAGCCTTCGCGCTCACTGCCCATACATCGGCGCATGAACCTCATTATTGAAGGATGGCAGGTCCTCCAGCAATATGCCATTGCTTTCCTGTTCATTGCGGCCTGTGCGTTCTGGGGGGGCGCTGTGATCGTTGGTCGCGTGGGGAGCGCAGTTGACCGGCTCAACGTCGATGAGGCGCTGGCGCTTGCTGCCGGCGCATGGATCGTGCCGGCGTGGTTAGCCTCCATTGTTGTTCTGCTCCTGGGAAGCGTGCTTCGATCGCAGATCATCCTGCAGGCATCCATTGGATCCATCGCGCTCGCCACTCTCACTGCAGTCTGGCTGGCGCAACTTCGGCACCGTCCATTACATCAGCATTTTGGTTTGGCCGGCTGGGGCCTGGTGGTTGCCGCCGCAGTGCTGATCTTCGTGCGGCTTGCTTTCATCGGCGGGCTGACTTTGCCCCTGTATTTCGACTCCGCCGCCCACTACGGCATCACGCGCCAGCTGCTGGATCTGTTCACAGCCGGGTTGCCGCACGACCGCCTTGCACTACCCGTGCCCGGCTACTACCACCTGGGTTATCACATCCTCGTGGCTGGCTGGTCCCGCTTGTTTCGGATCGATATCGCGAGCTTAATGCTCGTTTCCGGGCAGCTGGTGCTTGCGGTTCTTCCGCTGCCTTTGTATTTGATGATCCACCGTACCACCGGTTCAGCGGCCGCAGGCCTAGTGGGTGTCTTGCTCGGCGCGCTGGGCTGGTATATGCCATCGTATGTTGTGAATTGGGGCAAGTATCCAGCCATCTTAGCGGCGTTGGCGGTCCTCACCTCATTGAACCTTGCTCTTCTCTCACGGGAGGCCGGCCCGCCGGAACCCAGGAAGTGGACAATGCGCGCGCTTGCCCTGCTGGCAGCGGTCATTGCCGTCGTCATTCACACCCGGGCGTTGATCATCATGGGCATGATCGCAGGGGCATGGTGGCTCGCCGGCGTCTGGCTGAATCTGCCCCCCCGCGTGCAAGCTCGGGCTGCCGCATTCGCCGCGATCGCCGCTACAGGAGTAGTCGCCATTACCTGGTTCCAGCCAGCGCTATGGCAAGTCATGGATCCGTATCTCGGCGCCGGCCGCTGGATGATGCTCGGGGTAGCTGCACTTGCCCCCGTTGCCGTCCGTGCGCATCCGCGCGTTTCCATTGCTTGTATTCTGACCATGTTCCTGCTGCTCACCGGCATGCTGATACCCGTGCCC
>DATDCZ010000080.1:0-31202 GCA_036524055.1 Anaerolineales bacterium
TTGGATTGATTGGGTGCCCAACAAGGGCAAGTACAACGGGGCCTTCTCGTATGGCGCCCCAGGGACCCACCCATTCATCATGATGAGCTTCCTCGGGGATGTGGTTAGCACATCCACGATGGCGCACGAATTGGGCCACTCGATGCATTCATATCTCACTTGGAAGAATCAGCCTGTCGTCTACGGGGACTATTCACTGTTTGTCGCCGAGGTGGCCTCCAATTTCCATCAGGCTATGGTCCGCGCGCATCTGTTGAAGGCCTCCACCAGCAGGGCATTTCAGATCGCTGTGCTGACAGAGGCGATGGACAATTTCTTTCGCTACTTCTTCCAAATGCCAACCTTGGCTCGATTTGAGCTGGAGACCCACCAGCGAATTGAAAAGGGGCAGGCGTTGACTGCCGACGACATGATGAATCTCATGGCGGACCTCTTTACCGATGCATTCGGGTCGAGGGTCAAGGTGGATCGCCCGCGCGTCGGTATGGTCTGGTCCACATTCGGCCACCTGTTCTCCGAATACTATGTCTATCAGTACGCAACCGGCATCTCGGGTGCTCATGCTCTTGCCGGACGAATCCTGCGAGGCGAGCGGGGCGCTGTAGACGACTACCTTGGCTTTCTGAAGGCTGGATCCTCCGTCTATCCCTTGGATGCCCTCCGGATGGCCGGTGTGGACCTAACTAGCTCCAAACCAGTGGAAGAGACTTTTGACGTGATGGAAGACTACGTCCACCGCCTTGAGCAGCTATTGAACTGATGTGTCACCGGGATCTCACGGCCAGATCGCACCGAAAAACTGACAAGATCGGAACTCATACCTATGCCCCAGACACAGATTGCCTGCCCTCGCTGCAAACAACCCATCACCGCCAATGTGGAACAGCTTTTCGACGTCTCGGCTGATCCCGGCGCCAAACAGCGTCTATTGGGCGGCCTTTCTAACATGGCACGCTGCCCGCACTGCGGTTTCGAGGGCCGGTTAGCCACACCCATCGTGTATCATGACGCCGACAAGGAACTGCTCCTGACATACTTCCCTGCCGAGTTGTCCATGCCTGTCACCGAACAGGAGCGTCTCGTAGGCCCGCTGATCACCCAGATCACAAACCGCCTGCCCCCGGAAAAGCGCAAGGCTTATCTGTTCAAGCCGATTGCCAACCTGACTTATGAATCGATGATTGAGACCATCCTTGGCAAGGATGGCATCACCCCTGAAATGATCAAGGCCCAGCAGGAGCGGCTCAGTCTGATCGACCGGCTCCTGGCTGCGACGGCAGCGGACGTGCGCACCCAGCTTATTAAGGACAACAGCGCCCTCATCGACGAACAGTTCTTCATTCTCTTCAGTCGGCTTCTTCAGGCTGGATTGGGAAGTGGGCAGGAAGCCCTCGCCAAGCAGCTGACTGACTTGCAGAATTCGTTGCTCAACGAGACCGAGATCGGACGCCGGCTCAAGGAGTCGGCCGGAGAGCTCGAGGCGGCGGCCAAGACCCTGCAGGAAGCCGGGCCCAATTTGACCCGCGAGAAGCTGCTTGACCTGCTGATCGCCGCGCCGAACGAGGCGCGTCTCAAGGCCTATGTGTCGCTTGCGCGCACTGGCATGGACTATGTTTTTTTCCAATCGCTGACCGACAAGATAGATAAGGCCTCAGGTGACGAAAAGAAGAAGCTCGAGGCCCTTCGCCAAAAGGCGCTTGATCTGGTAAATGAAGTCGACAAACAGCTTGAGGCGCGCTATAAGCACGCCCAAGGGTTGATTGACAAGGTCCTTGCCGAGGAGGATATCGCCAAGGCGACTCAGGCGAATCTTGAGGCGTTCACCCAGGATGCCGTCGACATTGTCCAGGGCATGCACCGCCAGGCCTCTGAGAAGAACGACTATGCCCTCATGGGAAAGCTTCAGAAGATGATCGAGGTCTTGCAGGCCGCTTCTACACCACCGCCTGAGGTTGCGTTTATAGAGAAGCTGCTGGATACGCCTGACGATGCCATAGAGAAAACCTTGGCCGCGAATGAGAGCCAGATCAATGATGCTTTCATGGAATCGCTCAATGGCTTGGTGGCCCAGCTCAACGCGCAGGCAGAACAGGGCAGCGCAGAAGCCAAGAGCCTGGCGCCAAAACTGCAGGCGATATATAAGACCGCCCTTAAGCTTTCGATGAAGAAGAAGATGACCTCGTAGGAGAACGGGCTGGCGACGCCAGCCCGTCTTCTTCTACCCGGGTACTGTCATAACAGACCGCATCGGCCCTCGTTCAACAGGATGCCCCTGGGTTGGCCGCGGAATGCCCACCTGCTTCAATGCAGGTTGTGCAGCGCCCCGGGTCAACCTGAAAGGAAGATGAGATGCTGGATAAGATCACTGATCCCGTCTGCGGCATGAGCATCAATCCTCACGAAGCGCTGGCGCAGACCAATTACCGCGGGCAGACCTACTACTTCTGCTCCCAGGAATGCAGAGAGAAATTCGAAAAGCATCCTGAGAAGTACACTGCCCAGGTGCCGGAGCCACATCCGACACATTGACGTGAGCCGCACCATCGGACACGACTGGTGACAGCCGGCCATGGCCGGGCCGGCTCGCCAAAGGAGTATTCACATGAATCTCACCCTCAATCAAGATGTCCTGCAGGGAAAATGGAAGCAGCTGCGAGGTCGAGTTAAGCAGCGCTGGGGCAAGTTGACGGACAACCAGCTCGATCAAATCAATGGCAGCTACGAGAGGTTGGTCGGGGTCATCCAGGAAAACTACGGTATCGCCCGCGAGAAGGCTCAAGAGCAAGTGAATGGCTTCGTCGATGGGTTGAAGAACACCGTTGGCGGCCAATCCTGATCAACAGAGCTGGCACACGCGCCTACCAATTACGACCCGGTCCCGCAAGCAGCATGCTGCTTGCGGGACCGGCACTTTCTGGGTACTGATTGCAGCCTCTTCACCTGTTCACCAGCGGTCCAGCAGTCAGGTGTGAAGAATGAATGTGTGGCGCTTCGGATCAAAACGGGTCCGCGCGGGATTCGCCCACGAATGGATTGCCCTTTTTCTCTTTACCCACGGTCGTCTCCGCACCGTGCCCTGGGAGCAGCCGGGTTTCATCGGGCATATTGAACACTTTTGTGCGTATGCTCTGCACCAGCTGTTCCCAACTGCTGCCCGGGAAATCCGTCCGCCCCACCCCACTCTGAAAAATCAGGTCGCCGCAGAAACACACAGCGCTGCCGGGCACGTAGAAGACGCAATGACCGGGAGTGTGTCCCGGCGTGTGGCGCACATGAATCTCAACTCCACCCAGATGCAGCGATTGACCGTCGAAGAGATCGATTGCGGGCTCGGGTCCCGGATCAATCTTGTAGCCGAAGGCCGACGCGCCTCCATCCATCCTCCATAGGGCGTGGTCCGCTGGGTGCAGAGCCACAAGCGGCAGTGGGTTGAGTCCGTCGGCAATCGCCCCGGCGCCGGCTATGTGATCGAAGTGCGCGTGTGAATACCATAAGTGCGCGATTCTCCACCCGCGTCGTACTGCCTCATCGAGAATCACCGTCCCGTTCCAGGCAGGATCGATAACAGCCGCCTCCCGAGTGTCTGCATCCGCGATCAGGTAGGCATTCGTCTGGGCAGGTCCCAACACAAACCGCGTCAACTCAAGCATCACGCAATAACCCTATCCTCTCCTATGGCTCCATTGCAAAGTCAACATGGTCCTGTGATGGTACCGTACTCCGGGGCACCCTCGCCAGGGTCAGCACAATTCCGAGCAGGACCAGGCCGAGGCCCGTCGGATACATAAGCCCGGGATCCAGCGAGTACAGCAAACCGGCGAGCGGTGGCGCCAGCAATGTGCTTGCAGAGCCAAGCGTCTCAGCCACACCATAGGCAAGCCCCATCTGCGATTTATGGACAAACCCCCGCACTTGCGCCACGCCAAGGCTTCTGACGGGGCGGTAACCGCCCAGCAGAAAGTACCCAATGGCGAACCATCCGAAGCCAAGACCTTGCCACATCAATACTGAGAATGCCGCCACTGCGGCTTGCCCCAGCACAAAACCCGTGCGGGCTTCCAGTTGACCCAACACCAACGCCATCACGGTCGTGCCGAGATACGCGATGGAGATCAGTTGTCCAATTGAACTCAGCGAAAGTCCCGCTTGATTCCGTAGGTAGTTGGACGAAAGTGGTTGCGGGACGTATGCTGCAAACGCCACAAAGAAGAAGATGCACACGAATGCGAGGTATCTCCGGTTGCGCAGTAGCGCTCCAGGCGGATTGTCCAGGTCGTGGTGATCTCGCGGTTGCGCCGAAACAGAGAAAACCGCGAGTGTTGACAGTACGAAGATGCCGGCAGCGATGAAGTACACAATTCGGAATCCATGCTGGTCTGCGATCTGCCCGCCGATGAGAGGACCAACGATTGCGCCCGCATTGAATGTCATGGAAACAAAGGTGATTGCGCGGCCAACGGACCATTTGCCCCTCGCGGCCGTCGTGTAGCTATCAAGAGGGGAGGCCACAAACGCGGTCAACCCATACAGCAGCAACCCGGCAATGAACACAGGCAGGCTTCGGGCCGTCGCCATCAGAAGAGTTGCGATCACTCCCACCGCCCAGGCCGCGATCAACATCGGTCGCCTGCCCAGTCGGTCCGATAGATGGCCTGCCGGTATGTGCGTCAACGTCATCGCCGCGCCGAACGCGCCAAGGATCGCACCGATCTCAATCGGGCTGGCCCCCAATTCCTGCAGATACACCGGTTGGAACAGCAGGAACATGCTCTCGCCGATACCCCAAAGAAATAGCGCCCCGCCCAGCCGCAACAGCGAATGATTCATTCTGCCGTCTGCCTCGTCAGTCGATCTTTCCCATCGCTTCGGGAGCAAATAATATCAGATGGTCCTGCACGGGCAACGGTGTAACAAGATAGAATGAGCGGAACCCCTGGCCCATGGCACAGAACCTGAACGAAGAGGCTGGCCCGCATATTGGCGGCGATCCGAAAGCGAATTTGGTGGATCCAACCACAGGCGGCACTCGCGCGGCTCCGCTGAGGCATCTCATATTCACGCCCGAACTGCGCATGTTCGCGATCCGGCTCGCCGGTGCGATGCTTCTGATCGGCTACCTGGTCATGTTTGCGGCCATTTGGCCCAGGGTCGGCCTAGACTGGAACGCCCTTTTCCTGCCACTTACGCAGGCGTTTCTTCATGGACAGAACCCCTTCGACCTTCAGCGTGGCCTTTTTGTTCCCTGGGCCCTTGTCTTCACAGTACCTTTCGCTCTTCTACCGCAGAAGCTCGGCGTCTTCTTTCTCTTTGTGTTCACGGCTATCTCTTATGTATACATAGCACGTCGGCTGGGTGCCAGGGAGCTGGCTCTCGTTGCCTTTCTGTTTTCGCCCGCCGTCTCAACCGAGCTCTTGATCCTCAACGTCGATATCTTCGTTTTCTGGGGCTTCGTCTTACCTCCGCCAGTTGCGATTCCCTTGCTGTTGATCAAGCCGCAGGTCGGCGGGATCTATGTGATCTACCTGGCGATCGAAGCGTGGCGGGAAGGTGGTTTGCGGAAGCTGAGTCTGACGCTTGTGCCTACCCTCTTGGTTGTGGTGCTCTCCTTCGCGATATTTGGCAATTGGATTGCAGCCCAGTACTCCGCGGCAACCGTGGCTCCCAAGCAGTTCTGGAACACAAGTCTTTTCCCGTACAGTCTGGTCATCGGTGTACCTTTGGCCGTTTTAGCTCTGTGGCGGCGAGGCAAGCGCGCTGCCATGGCGGCAACCGCCCTTTGCTCTCCCTACATTACCCTCCCCTCCTGGGGTGCTCCTCTGCTTGCATGCCTGCAGAACGACCGATTGACCGTGGTACTCGTTGTGGCGATGATGATCTTGAGGATCACCCAATGGCGGGGACTCTGATGGAACCAGGATCGAACAGCGATCATTCAAGTCATGGCAGTTGGACCTATGCAAAGCGGGCGCTTGCATCCCAAAAAGGGCCCATCGAGGCCATTCCCAGGGCTTGACCGGTGAAGGCGATGCACCGACCTTTTTCCAGCATGCGCCCAGGGGACTGGCAGAACCTTGCCATCCTCAGCCTTGCCTTTTTTTGGATCGCCCAGGTGGCGTTTGACCTTGCATGGGGAAACGTGTTCGGCCGCTTTGCCTCCGACGCTGCCTCGTTCTGGAGCGCCGGCTACATAGCCAATCACTACGGCTACGCGGGCGTATATGATCTCGATCTGATGGCACAGACGCAGCATCCATTGCTGCCCGAAATCGGCAACAGCCCCTTCGTATTCCATCCCATCCCCACGCCGTATCTCCCTTTCTTCATCCTCCCATTTCAATTGCTTTCACTCTTTCCGCCCGTGCCTGCAGCGCTGGCATGGGTAATCATGAATGCGCTTGGATCCGTTCTCTATTTGCTGAGTTTCGCCCGCCGGGCCACAGGAGTGCCCCCAAGAGCTCACCTCATCGCCCTGCTGATGGTTTCCGCGCCCGTGTTCTTGAATCTCTTCACCGGGCAGGTAAGTCTTCTTCTTATGATCGGCGCGGGCGAGTTCCTGCTGGCGGCCCGCGGTCAGAAGCCTCTGCACGCTGGCCTTTGGCTGGGGTGCCTGCTGATCAAGCCTCAGAGCCTCGTGCTTCTGGTTCCCGCGTTGCTGTTGCAGCGGCAATTCAGAATGCTGCTTGGACTCGCCGTAAGCAGCGTTGTCGTCGTGGGAACGTCGCTGTTGCTCGCCGGCCCACGCGCACTGATGAGCCTGGCTCAACTTTGGCTTGGCTATGCAGCGGGCGCGGGGCTTCCCACCAATGACGTTTCCCTGATGATGAACTGGCGGATGATCGGCCTTCAGCTTGCCACGGTCGTGCAAGCGGAAATGGCATGGGGCGTGGCGTTTGCGGGGCTAGCCCTCACCGCAATTGCTGCCCTCGGACTTTGGCTCCGTCCTCTCGACGTGCGTTCCACGGGCTTCTTGACCGCGGCCCTCGGTGTTCTTGCAGCGACCGGTTCTGTCGCATGGCACTCACATGTCCCCGCAGCCATGCTCGTCATACCTGTTGTATTGGTTCTGTATGTGCAGCACCGCGAGTTGCTGGGCGGCCTGCTGGAGTGGTGGGCTTTGATGCCGGCTGGCCTGTACTTTGTTCGTTTGCTGCTCGCTTCGATGATGCACGCCGGCGTTCTTGCCCCTCAGGTCAACGGCTTCCTCGACCTGCTGGCCGGCATCGGCCTGTTCATCATGAATCTCGTAATGCTGCTATGGGCGTTACGGCATGCAAGACCTTTCGACAGCAGACCGGAAAGCCTTTTGCCCGCCTCTTCGTGACTGGAAAGAGAACTCCTATCCCACAGCGCGCAACTCACGCGGCATTTCACTTAGGACATCAACGCCGGTTTTCGTGACGACAACATTGTCCTCAATACGCACGCCGCCTTTCCCCGCCAGGTAGATTCCAGGCTCCACGGTGTACGCCATACCTGGGTAAAGCATGCGCATGTTGTCACCTCTGATGTAGGGCTCCTCATGCCCTTCCATGCCGATGCCGTGGCCGGTCCGGTGCGTGAAGTACTGTCCGTAGCCCGCCTGCTCGATCACCGCCCTCGCGGCTTTGTCGACGCTGCCACAAGGGATTCCCGGCCGACCAGCCGCGCGACCTGCCGCGTTCGATTCAAGCACGACGCCGGCTATCTTCTTCCATTCGTCATCCACCTCGCCGACCGCGAAAGTCCGCGTGAGGTCGGAGATGTATCCGCCACTCGAAGCTCCCCAATCGATAAGCAGCAGATCCCCGTGTTGGATCTTGCGGTCCGATGGGGTCGCGTGCGGATTCGCCGAATTCGGGCCCGCGCACACGATGGGCGCGAACGGCATCTCGGAATCCGATCCCTGCCTAAGCAGCTCCATCGTCAGCGCGCTCGCGATCTCTCGCTCGGTGAGTCCGACCTTCACGGAAGGCAGAACGGCCTCCAGCGCCTTCTCTGCGATTCCGACGGCGCGGCGCATGGCTGCAATCTCGCCTTCATCCTTGCGTAGCCTCAGGGAGGCCAGAGCCTCCGTCGCATCCGGAAAGTCTGCCGCCGGCGCGCCATTCCTCACATGCCAGAATTCAAGCAAACGCATTTGCCGGGGCTCCACCCCGATTTTCGTTCCATCCAGCCCCAGAGAGAGCACTGCCTTCTTGAAGATCTCATCCCATTCCCCCGGATTCTCCGCGTAGGTGAAGCGGGTCACCTTGTAGGCGATAGCGGCTGCTTTCGTCACCTCAAATTCGGGCAGCACAAGCACCGGCTCCTGGCCGCGCGCCACCATCAAGACGATGGGCCGTTCCATTAGATGGAAGCTGACGCCAGTCAGATAGACGAGCGTCGGCCCGGGATTCAGCGCCACTGCATCCAGCCCGGCTTGTTCGATAGCTATGTAGAGTTGCTTTAGCCTTTCTATCGTCATCGCGTCTCCATCGTCCTGCATTCCATCGGCATCGCCTACGCCTGGGCCCGTGTCCCTAATCCTTCTCAGCTGCCTCTTCGGTCCGCGGTTCAAGGTTCTCTTCACCGCGCTTCCGCGGTCGAGGCGCCTCGACAGACGCTTCGACCGCCAGTGCCACTTCGATTACCTGATCCATATGCATCACCGGCACCAGCTTCATGTCCGTGCGGACTGACTTGGGCACATCGTGCAGGTCCTTCATGTTCTTTTCGGGCAGGATCACCGTTCGAAGTCCGGCCCTGTGTGCCGCAAGTACTTTTTCCCGAACACCGCCAATTGGCAGAACCCGCCCGCGCAGCGTGATTTCTCCTGTTAGTCCAACGTGGCGGAATGCCGGTCGCCCCGTCAGTGCCGAGATCATCGCTGTGGCGATCGTAATTCCCGCCGAAGGTCCATCTTTCGGAATGGCGCCTTCCGGAATATGAAGGTGGATATCCATCCGCTCGAAGACGTCCGGATCGATGCCGAACGTCCCCGCTCTGGATTTAATATACGTGAGCCCCGCCTGGGCGGATTCCTGCATCACGTCACCCAGTTGACCGGTCATCTGCAGGGAGCCTTTGCCCTCCAAGACGGCTACCTCGACGGCCATGATCTCGCCGCCGTTCTCCGTCCACGCCAGCGATTGCACCACCCCGACTTCATCAGCTTTCTCCATCTCAGGAGGGATGAATTGCGGCGGATCCAGGAACTTCTCGATGACGCCGGGCTCGACGACAGTTGGATACTTCCTGCCCTCGGCTTTGAGCCGGGCAACTTTCCGAATGATTCGCCCGATCTCTCGCTCAAGATTGCGCACGCCGGCCTCGAAGGTGTATTCGCGGATGATCCGCTGAAGAGCACCCAGCTCAAAGCTCAATCCGATATCGCTGACACCGTTCTCTTCGATTTGGCGTGGAATCAGGTAGCGTGTGGCAATTTCCAGTTTCTCGTCCTCTATATAGCCGGGAAACTCGATCACTTCCATGCGGTCCAGCAGCGCCGGCGGTATGGGACCCAGGTAATTGGCGGTCGTGATGAACATCACCTTTGAGAGATCGTACGGCATCTCCAGGTAGTGATCACTGAACGCGTTGTTCTGCTCTGGGTCCAGCACCTCCAGCATTGCCGATGCCGGATCGCCACGAAAGTCGGAGTACAGTTTGTCGACTTCATCCAGCATGAAGAGTGGATTCACGGTGCCGGCGCGCTTCATTGTCTGCAGTACGCGCCCCGGCAGCGCGCCGATGTAGGTGCGGCGGTGGCCCCGGATCTCGGCTTCGTCCCTGATTCCACCGAGCGACACTCGCACAAATTTGCGTCCCAAGGCCTCAGCTATGGAACGACCCAGCGATGTCTTGCCCGTCCCAGGCGGACCCACAAAGCACAGGATCGGCTGCCTTTCCTTCTTGGGCTTCAAGGAGCGCACCGCGATGTATTCCAGGATGCGTTCTTTGGCTTTCTTAAGACCATAATGGTCGCGCTCCAGCACCTTGGCCGCATGCCGGACATCCAGGTTGTCCGGGGTGCCCATGGCCCACGGCAGGTCAATGATCCATTCAATGTACGTGCGTATCGACCCGATTTCGGGCGCCATGGGGGGCATCTGGTTCAAGCGCTCAAGCTCTTTCATGGCGACGGACTTGGGTTCTTCCGGCAGGTTTGCGGCAACGATGCGCCGCTTCAACTCGGCAGCATCCCGAGTGAATATGTCGCCTTCGCCAAGCTCATTTTGGATCTGGCGCATCTGCTCGCGCAGGTAGTATTCACGTTGGGTTTTGTCGACCTCGTTGCGCACACGCGAGTGGATCTCATCTTGCAGCTCCAGCACATCCAGTTCCTGTGCCAGGATCTTGTTCAATGCCTGCAGCCGTCCGCGCGGGTCCAGCAGCGTCAGGAGCCCCTGCCGGGCCTCGAAGTTGAGCGAGAGCGAGGTCGCGATCATGTCCGCGAGCCATCCTGGCTCGGAGATGTTCATGGCGAATACATGGGCTTCCTCAGGAATGGATCGATCAAGTTGAACCACGCGATCGAAAAGGTCCAATACCGATCGCATCAGCGCTTGGGTTTGCCGATCCGCCGTCGGCGATTCGAACACCGGACGGGCGCGGACGCGCACGTATGGCTTGTGGCGTGTGAAGTCAACTACCTCCAACCGGCGTCGACCCTGCACGAGGGCGCTGGACGATCCATCCGGCATCGAGAGCAGCCTTCCGACCGCTAACTCAATGCCGATAGGCAGGAAGTCCGCCGGTTTGGGATCTTCAAGTTCAGCATCACGCTGTACCAGGCCAATCACAGTCTTGTTCTTGGCCTGCGCTTCTTGAATCGCAAGGAGCGATGCCTCGCGCCCCACGAAGATTGGGGATACCATTCGCGGGAGAACCACCAGGTCCCGCAGCGGCAGCACCGGCGCGTCAATCAAACCTTGCTCATCCGGCTCCCGGTTCGGTATGCGGTAGAGCTCCTCAGTCCGCTGCGACAGGGCCGGCGCGAAGTTGTCTTCTGTCTCGTTCCATTCTGTTGCGTTGTTCACAATCTCTTTCTCGTTTCACCTTTCAGCAAAAAAGAAAGGCAATTACGGGCTCGGGCTGGCCACCGTCGGAGTCCTGGCCTGCCATGCCGCAATCGCCTCAGCCGTCACGAACATTGATCCAGCAGAGATGACAATGCTACCATCCTTTTCAGATAGCCCCACCGCACGGTCAAAAGCCCTCCGGACGGGGTTGCAGATCTCAAATGAGATGCCGGCAGCGGCCGCCTCCTCAGCAATCACATCAGGCGGTAGGGCCCGGGGATGATCAGCTCTGGTGATGAACATCCGCCGGATTTTGCCCTTCATCTTCCGGAACATGCCAGGGATATTCTTGTCCTCGGATGCTCCGAAGACAAGGTACACCTCGCGTCCCGGGAAGTAGTCTTCCAGCGTCTGACGCAGGCGCGCGAAGGAATCTTCGTTGTGTGCTGAATCAAAGATCACGGGAGGCTCCCGTCGCGCCACCTGGAATCTTCCCGGCCATGCAACAGCTGCAAAGCCCTCTTGGATGGCTCTATCTGGCACGGACAAACCTGCCTGGGCCAGCCGCCACAGCGCGGCCGCCGCGACGGCCGCATTCTGCACCTGGTGAGCTCCCAGGAGCGGGAGTCGCATCTCAATCGTGTGCTCGCCTTCCGTCACGCGCAGCGACTGTCCATCAAGTGAATGCTGAAGGCCTCCGAAAGTGACGTCGCGCCCCACGAGCGTGAATGGTGCGTTCCTCGCTCGCGCCACCGCGGCCAGAACATCCAGCGCTTCATCCTTCTGAGGCGCGGAGACGACTGGGACACCCTCTTTGATGATGCCCGCCTTCTCGCCAGCTATCTTCTCCAGCGTGTCTCCCAATATTGCCATATGATCGTAAGAGAGTGACGTGATGACAGTCACCTTGGACGCGACCACGTTCGTTGCGTCCAGCCTCCCTCCCAACCCCACCTCGATGACAGCTGCTTCCGCCTTCTGCCTGGAGAAGTAGAGCAGTCCGAGCGCTGTCGTGATCTCGAAAGTTGTGAGTTTGGGGATGCGCGCAACGGCAGGTTTCACTTCTTCGACAAGCTCGATCAGCGCCTCGTGCGTGATTGGGATACCGTTAAGCTGGATTCGCTCGCAGTAGTCAAGCAAGTGTGGTGAGGTGTACAAACCCACTCGGTATCCGGCCGCTTGAAGGCCGCGGGCAGCCAGCGCGCAGACGGAGCCCTTTCCCTTGGTTCCTGCCACATGGATAATCGCATAGCGCTGCTCAGGATTTCCCAGCTCCCGCATCAGCGCGCGCATGCGCTCCAGGTTGAACTCGGCCTTGGCCAACTCCGAGGAGTGTTTGAGACTATAATCCACGAAAGAGTAGAGATAGTCTAGGGCGAGGTTGTAAGACTTCTCGACATCCATCATCGCGGCATTGTAGTGCCTAAGCCGCAAATCGTAAATTGCCCTTTCTTTGATGGAAACAGGCGAGTGCCTGATCTGCAACAAACACCGCGGTCTGCAAGCACAACCGCCCGGCGGCTATGTCTACGAAGACCCACTTTGGATGGTCTGCCACGCCCCGGTCCGCAAAGGACCCTTGGGCACACTCTTCATAGAATCCCGTCGGCATATTCTGGACTTCAGCGAATTCTCGGACGAAGAGGCTCACACATTTGGACCACTGGCTCGGCGGGTCTACGCCGCGCTGAGATCCCTGCTGGGTGCGTCGCGCCTTTACCAGGTGTCACTCATGGAAGGTGTGCCGCATTTCCACGCTTGGATTGTCCCCCGTGGGCCCGGAGTAATCGAGCGAGGCGTCGAATTCCTAGCCAAGGATCTCACTTGCACCGAGCCCGCCGCTCAAGATCTGGCTGCCCGCCTACGACGGGCTCTGCTTCAGTCATGATAGGTATCCTGACCATCCACTTGCGCTTGGAAGCCTGCGCCTCATTGAAGGAAAAGCGCGGCCGTCTCAAGCCGCTGCTTACTCGACTCCACCGTGAATTCAACGTTTCGACGGCAGAAATGGGGCTGCAGGACCGCTGGCAAGAGTCCCTTATTGCCTGCGCCATGGTTGGGAACGAGTCGACTCATTTAGAGGCCGCGCTCCAGGCCGTCGGCCGTTGGGTGCACGGCAATTGGCCTGATGGAATGGTGATCGACGACCGAATTGAGCTCGTGTAGGCAGGGCGCACCGCGGCGCGATAATATGGGTTTTAGTATTCAAGCTCGCCGAAAGGAAAGCGCTTCATGAAAATTGCCGTTATCGGTGTTGGCGGTGTTGGCGGCTACTACGGGGGACTACTTGCCAAATCCGGACACGAAGTCCACTTCGTGGCTCGTGGTGAGCACTTGCAGGCCATAAAGAATGAAGGCTTGAAGATTAGGAGCTTCTTTGGTGACTTCCTGATCAAGCCCGCTTTGGCTACCGACGATCCCGCCCAGGTCGGCAAGGCAGACCTCATTCTCATCTGCACCAAGACCTACCGCACCGACGAGGCCGTGGATTCCGCCGCCCCCATGGTGGGACCATCCACCACTGTCCTGAGTCTGCAGAATGGCGTGGACGCGGCGGAGCGCATCGGCGCCGTACTCGGTCTCACTCACATGCTGGCTGGTGCCACTTGGATCTCATCCGCCATCAAGGCGCCGGGAGTGATTAACCAGGCGTCTGATTTTCGACGCATAGTCATCGGAGAATTGGACGGGAGCCATTCAGCACGCCTCCAAGCTGCATTTGATGCCTTCAGCCAAGCCGGCATCACCACAGAGACGTCCGACAACATTGTAGGCGTGCTATGGTCCAAGCTGGTCTTCATTTCAGCTGCAGCCGCTTTTGGGTCTATTACGCGCCTTCCCATGGCAGCTTACCGCGGAGTCCCCCAAACACGGTATCTCATCGCAGCCCTGATGCACGAGACCGCCGCGGTGGCCACTGCCTGCGGGGCCAGACTGGATGCAGACGTGGTCGACAAGTCCCTGGCATTCGTCGACCGTGCGGGTCCCACCATTAAGGCATCCATGCAGCTCGACGTTGAGGCCGGTCGCCCCTCCGAGATTGAGTCGCTCATAGGCGTGATAGGAAGAAAGGGAAAGGAGCAAGGCGTCGACACTCCCATTGCGGACGCCCTGTACGGCCTGCTCCTCCCCATTGACTTGAAAGCCCGGGAGACTTCTGCGCATCTCCTCGGGAGGGTTTGATATTTTCGCCCAATTGCGATAGACTTGCTACGTCATCCTGCACCGCAATGCAACTGAATTGGTGAAGCCTGCAAGCTTGGGAGTGATACTCACCAGGTATCGAGCGTCTCTTGCGAGAGATGGGAACTGACTACCTCCTGTATCGGCATGCACCCTTTAGTGGCCGTTGCCAACTGGTCGGCCGCGAGACAATTTACCGGACCAGACGTCCAAAACGACGCCAGAGAGCGCTTCCCCTGCCCTCGGGCGTTTTGCTTTAATGGCCAGAGAGAGGAGCTGAAGCATGAATCGGCCGGTATTCGTTGAGATTATTGCCTATGCACCAACAGCCTTCTATCACTGCCTGCACTGCGAGGTTGCATTCCGCGAGATGGGCAAGTCGGATCACGTGCAAAAGGAGCAATTGAGCAACAGTCTCCCGGCAGACCTTATGGATGATTATGTGGCGGTCTCGGACTGGGTCCGCCAGATGTTGAGCGTTCACGACGACAAGATCGCGATCAAGGTCATCGATGCTGCATCGATAGAGGGCGTTCTTCAGTCCGTACGTTACGGCACACGCCATTTTCCCGCGGTCATCGTCAATCACAAGGGGCGTTTCCAGGGCCAAACCGCTCTGGATATGGCCGCGGGCGCGATAGACCAACTCCTTTATGAGCCGGCCCGTGCCGCTACTTTTGCCTGAGGCATCGATCAATCCTGCGCATGCATAAGGAAGGAGGTGCCTGGCTGACATCGAACGTTTCCTGGACCGCCTCCGAATGATGGCGGCATGGGCGGCCCGCGGTAACCAGTTGCGCCATCAGTGACACTTCTCTTGAGAAGGAGACTGCATTATGAACACGATGTGGATCGTTCTCATTGCAGCGGTCGTAATCTACTCGGCATACAACTTCTATGCCAAACGGATTGACCGCAACGTCATTCAGGCCGATGCGAAGAAGGCCACGCCCGCCAAGATGTACATGGATGGCGTGGACTTCATGCCGACCAGCCGCAATGTGCTGTACGGCTATCACTTCAAGTCGATCGCGGCAGCTGGTCCGATTGTGGGCCCGATTACCGCAGCCAATCTATGGGGATGGGGTCCATCACTCCTCTGGTTGCTGATCGGGGTTTCCTTCATCGGTTGGGTCAGCGACTATAGCGCCATCATGGTCGCGGTTCGCAATGATGGAAACAGCCTCAGCGCTATCAGCCACAAGCTGATTGCCCCGCGCACTCGCAGCATCCTCTTCACCTTCATCTTCTTCTACCTGATGCTCGTGGCGGGCGCGTTCATGGGCATCATGGCGGCCCTCATGGCGGCCCGACCCGATGTCCCCCTGGGGCTGATTGCCCTGGGTGTCATGGGCTTCCTCGCGGGCCAGATGCTCTATAAGTGGAAGATGGATTTGATTCTGGTGACGCTCATTGTTGTGCTTGTCACCGTTGCCGCGATGATCTTTGGACCATTTAGGGCAGTGAGTGCCGAAGGGAAGCTGGACTTCACGCAGGGTCCAATCAGCTCACTATTCGTCGGATTCAATAAGGCGGTAAACAGCATCACGGGCGGCAATGCCATCATGTCCGTCACCGATCCCACCAATGCGGATCCGCGCATTCCCCCGCCCGCGGCCGACGGCACTCGCGCCGACACGGCGGTCTATACCGCTGCCACGGGCGAGATCAAGACCATGCCCGCTTACCTGTTCTGGGCACTGTTCCTCCTGGTGTTCTCATATTTGGCTGCCACGCTGCCGATCTGGAGGTTTGCCCAGCCTGTCAACTACATTGGATTCTGGGTCACTCTACTGGCCATCGGACTTAGCGCAATCGGTGCAGTCCTCGCGCCATTCATCAAACCAGACGTCGGCGCGTTTGCGCTCGAGATGACCAAAGCGCAATCCTGGTTGCCAGTCGCCGGAAAAGCCTGGCAGCCTCTGTGGCCCATGCTCTTCGTTACGATAGCCTGTGGCTCGATATCGGGCTGGCACGCCCTGATCGGTTCCATTGGCACGGCCCGGCAGCTGGAATACGAGACCGACGGTCTTCCGGTGGGCGGCGGGGCCATGTTCACCGAGAACACCCTTGCGCTTCTTGCCCTGGTTGCCGTTTCGATCGCCGGGACGGGCGGTGGCGCTGGTCGCTTTGCGGCCGGCATCGGCAGTCTGCTCACTGTGTTGTTCGGTGAAGGCTTCCGGGTCTTCGGAACAGCCCTCGGATTTGGCACATTCATGGTGATTGTGCTGACCGTGACCCAGCTGGTCTTCCGCGTCATGCGTGTCACGCTTTCAGAATGGGCGGGCGACGTTCTACCCGCGCTGAAGAACATGCATGTATCGACCATCGTTTCGATGTTCCTCACCATACTCTTGGTCCTGACGGGCACGTGGGTCTATCTATGGCAGCTTTTCGGCGCCGCCAATCAGTTGATGGCCGCGTTGAGCCTGCTCATCGTCACCGTCTGGCTGCGGGAGCAGAAGAGAAATCCGTCGTTCGCTTTGTGGCCGACGTTGTTCATGTACATCACGACGTTGGCAGCGACCTTGGTCACAGCCCGAAACCTTTTCGTGACCATCGTGCCCCGCGGTGGGTCTGCGGCGGCAGGCGCTTGGGCGATGATCATTATCGCTCTGCTCCTGTTTGTGACCGCCCTGGTTATCGGCTGGGATGGTTACAACGCTTACCAGAGATACTCGAAAGGTTCCGCGGCCCGGAAGGCACCGGCTGCTGCGGACTGAGAGCCAGCCTAGCTAGCCTGATAGGTGGAGGGACACACCGATGGCGTGTTCCTCCACCTCATCGAGTCTTCGCAGCATTAGTAACGTTCGCCGACTGCACGCCCAAGGGCGGCCAGGGCTTCGAAGTAGAGCTTCGAATCGGAAGCCCCCGGATCGGGAAAGGGGACATGGATTTCCATGTTGGGCGCGGACTTGCGGAGGCCAAAACGCACGAAGCGGGGTGCAAGAGCATCCCTTGCGGCCCCCAGATGATCGATGGTGGTTGTCGCAAGCCCTAGCAAGCCTTTCGGCGCCAACAGTTGCATCCCATGGTAGTCGGCGCTCTCCCAGCCTCGCCGGGTGAGTTGCCTGATGACGGTGCGTCCTGTCCATGCCCGCGGGTTCGCCAGTTCCAGATCGAGCAGCGGTGGGGTGCTCAGATAGGCGCGAAAGATGATCAGATCATCTCGACCCTGGAAAGCGGCGATGATTCTCATCCAAAAGACGTCGCGCGGCTTGAGTACCAGCAGGGTATCCAAGCGTTGAAACGGACGCTTGGCGCGGGCGATGCTCATGTCCGCGACGGAGCTCCCAAGCCAGCGAAATGACGTACGCTGTCCGATTATGGGCAGCCCAGCTTGCATCCACTTGAGGAGTCGGTCGCCGCGGCGCAGGTTGTAGATCATGCCGATGGCAAACCAGCCCATGAAGACCGCGACTGCAATGACGACGATGGTTTGGGAGCTCATGCGGCACCTCCAAGAAAAGCACGCCGCGTGAGTATAATATGAAAAGCACCTCCGACCACCATCATGAGAAGCCCAGCCGCTGGCAGGCCATCCGCGAATTCCTCTTTGGCATGTTTGGAATGGAGTTCGCGGGCCATGCGCTGGAGATGCGCGCCAGCCTCGAGAACCTGTTCATGCTGGGAACGGTCGGAGAGATGATCGGCGTCCCCATCCTTCCGCCCTACTACAGCCTTCGAATACTTCCGTACGTGGTCCCTCAGATCGGCACCTGGAAGCGCCGCGTACTGAGGCAACGGGAATTCTCTGACGAGCACGATTACCATCTGGAAGGCCTCTAGTCGCGCCTGTGATTCCATACGTGGAGGAAAGGATCAATCTCATGACCGATGACAAATCTGAGAAGAAGAGCTTCTGGGAGAACGCCCGGGAGGTCATCTACGGCATGGCCTCGCACGACATGAGTCGCTATGCCCTGAGGACGCGCGCCAGCATGGAGCACCTCTTCATCCTCATCACCATGGGTGACATGATCGGCGTGCCCATTCTGCCGCCCTACTACAGCTTGCGCCTGCTGCCATATGTGGTACCGCAGATCTCCACCTGGAAACGTCGCCTGCTTCGCGAGAAGGACGTTTCGGATGCCATGTTCTAGGAGCCCACAATGTCGCTAAAACAGGTCTTTCAAGAACATCCGGAACGTCGCTACATCATGTTTGGCGGCAAGGGCGGCCTTGGCAAGACGACGTTTTCTGCCGCCACTGCCTATTGGCTGGCCAAGCAGGGAAAGAAGGTCCTTGTTTTCTCGGTCGATCCCCAGGCAAGTCTCTCCGATATCTTCCAAAAGGACATCTTCGGCAAGGGTCCGGTCAAGATCATGGACAACCTGTGGGCCCAGGAGATCGATGCCGACTCCCACATCAAGACCTACCAGAACGAGATCCGCAAGAAGATCCTGGACATGTACGGATTCGATAAGGTGCCCGATGAGATCGAGCAATACATCCAGGCCGCCTCGGCCGAGCCGGCCATGGAAGAGAGCGCCATCTTCGATGCCGTCGTGGATATCGTCGTGCAAGGCGACTACGACTACTACATCTATGATCTTGTGCCGTTGGGTCACGCTCTATACTACCTGAGCATGGCCAAGGTCTACGATGAGTGGATCAACAAGATTACGAAACTGCGCGAGGAGATGCGTGAGTACGAAGAGATGGTCTCCCGCATGAAGCGTCAGAAGGAGACCGAGGAAGACCAGATCCTGGGAGAGCTGCAAGACATTCGGAAGCGCATTAATGCTTCTTCGCAGATTCTCACCGACAAAGTCAAGACTGCCTTCTTCTTCGTCGTCATTCCTGAGGAAATGATTCTGCTGGATACCCGCAAGGCAGCCGAGTTGTTCGCAAAATTCGACGTACCCCTTTCCGGCTATGTCGTCAATCGAGTACTTCCAAAGGAGCTGCTGCAACAGAACGTGCCAGCCTATCTGAAGAATCGCATCGAAATGCAGGACAAGTACCTGGCGCAGATCGACGAGGTCCTCGGCGGACAAGTTACGGCGCGCGTTCCCGAGTTGGAGCGCGACGTCACCGGCCTGGAAATGATCCAGAAGCTCTCTGAGATCATGTACGGCAAATAGGAGGCCCACATGACAGGCAAGATCGAAACCTCCATGCGCGATTACATCGGTACGCATCCGATGCTGAAGTACATCTTCTTCGGGGGAAAAGGCGGCGTGGGCAAGACGGTCGCGGCCGGTGCCACGGCAATGTGGCTGGCGAAGCAGGGACGCCGTGTCATGCTGGCCTCCACCAACCCGGTTCACAGCCTCAGCGGCCTCTTGGGGGAGAACGTCTTCGGGAAGCCGACGCCCGTCACCGGCATCCCTAACCTGTGGGCATACGAGATCGACACCAAGGACACTATCGAGCGCTCCAAGCAGGAGATACGCGAGAAGATCCAGTGGTTCTTGAAATTTGCCGATATTTCGACCAAGGCCGAGGATTTCGTGGAATCGGCAACAATGAACCCCGCCTTTGAGGAATCGGCGATGTTCGAAAACATGGTTGACCTCATGCTGGGTGGCGATTACGACGCCTACGTGTTCGATACCGCCCCCACGGCGAATGCACGCCGCCTGCTGGGCATGTCACAGGTCTACTCGCTCTGGGTCAACAAGATGCTGAAAAGCCGCGAGGAAGCCCGTTCCCTGCGAGAACTGCTCTCCTTCACCAAGAAGAAGGAGGCTGATCCCCTGATGGATTACCTGGTCTCCTTCCGTGATCGCATGGGCAAGGCGAGGGTGCTCCTTACGGATGAGCAACTCACGGCATTCTTCTTCGTGACCCTTCCTGAGGCTCTGCCGATCGCCGTAATTACGCGCTTCATCGGCTGGTTCCATGAGTTCGGCATTCCTGTTGGCGGGGTGCTGGTTAACATGCTTATCGATCAAGCCCAGGTGAACGACAAGTCCCCGGAGTTCGTCCGCAATCGCGTGGCGATGCAGGGGCGCTACATGGACGAGGTCTGGACCAAGTTTGAAGGCCGGGTGCGCGGTATAGTTCCTCTCTACGAGACCGAAGTGCGCGGCACCTCGATGCTGGGACGCATGGCGGACAGCATGTTTGTGTGAAGCTGCCCTATGCGCTGAAGCGTGGCGGCCCCTGGTCTTGGATCAGGGGTCGCTTTGCATACGATAGAATTTCCTCGTTGAGTTCACGTCGGAGGAGGCACACATGGATCTTCAACTAAAGAACAGGCGCGCCCTTGTAGCTGGGGCCTCGCGAGGTCTGGGCTACGCTGTTGCTTTGGGCCTTGCA
Source organism: Anaerolineales bacterium (assembly GCA_036524055.1). Classification (GTDB taxonomy): domain Bacteria; phylum Chloroflexota; class Anaerolineae; order Anaerolineales; family Villigracilaceae; genus Fen-1038. The sequence goes on from DATDCZ010000080.1 coordinate 20,430, forward strand.
CGCGAGGGCTGCGCCGTCGCCATCAACGGCCGCGACCAGGATAGGATTTCCGCTGCGGCCGAGAAGTTGGGCCTTGAAAGTGGCCGGCCCGTGGTCGGCATTGCGGGTGACGTAAGCGACCCTTTAGTGCCGGCGCGGCTCGTGGACTTCGCTGTCCAGGCACTTGGCGGGCTGGATCTCCTTGTCACCAACGCGGGTGGGCCACCCGCCGGATCCTTTGAATCCTTCGATGAGGCCACTTGGCAGAAGGCGATCGATCTCTCTTTTATGTCGCACGTGCGCCTGATCCGGGCTGCCCTTCCCCATCTCCGCCAGTCAGATGCCGCGAGCGTCCTCACAATGACGTCGTACACTGTCAAGCAGCCTTTGCCAAACCTCATACTCTCGAACAGCATACGCTTGGCAACGGTTGGGCTTACCAAGACCCTTGCATTGGAGTTGGGATCCGATGGCATCCGCTTCAATTCCATTCTGCCAGCAACCATCGACACTGACCGTGTCCGCGAACTCGCACAATTTCGCGCAGACCGTAACAAGAGCTCGCTCGGAGAAGAGCAGACGAAAGACGCGCAGAAGAGCGTGTTCGGTCGCATTGGTCGTCCGGAGGAATTCGCCAACGTGGCTGTATTCCTGTTGTCTCCGGCTGCCTCCTACATTACGGGAATGATGATGGTCGTGGACGGCGGGCAGTACAAGGGCATGATCTGACGCATGCAGCGGCTCTCCTTCCTGACCCGAACTTCGCTGCTCCTCAGTTGTTTCTTTGCCCTCGATAAGATCCTGGCCTTTGCGAAGACCTTGATCTTCAATAAGGTCGTGCGACTTGAGGGCATGGGAATATTCAGCGCCGCCAATAATCTGCCGGACGGTCTCTCTGCCCTCCTGTCGGGCGGGGCATTGGGAATTGCATTCATCCCGGTTCTTCGCGAGACCATCGATCGACAGGGACAGAGCGCAGCGTGGGACCTGTTCTCACGCATCATCAACCTGGCGTTCGTAGTGACGGGCGCTTTGTCCATCGCAATAATCGCCCTGGCGACACCTTTCGTCCGCTGGATCGTTGCGCCCGGCTTCTCGCCGGCCGATCAAGCCCTCACGGTGTCTCTGATGCGGCTGGACCTGGTAGCGATCCTTATATTCTCCATCAGCGGCCTGGTTATGGCTGGCCTGCACGCCAATCAGCATTTCCTTCTGCCGGCCCTGGCTCCGCTGTTCTATAACCTCGGTCAGCTTTTTGGCGCGCTCATCCTGAGCCCTGCCTCGGGTCTTCACATTGTAGGAATGCAGCTTCCGGCCTTTGGACTTGGTCTGCACGGCCTGGTCTATGGCGTGATCATTGGAGCAAGTCTACACTTGTTGATCCAGGTGCCTGGGCTGCTGCGCTTCAAGTTCCAATGGACCCCCGTCCTCGAGACCAGAAGCGCCGGCGTACGCCGCGTCCTGCTGCTCTTGTGGCCGCGCGTCCTCACCATGGCCTGCATCCAGGCATACTTCATCGCCCGTGATCGGTTCGGGTCTCAGTTCGCGACGGCGGGCGTTGGAGCGCTGAACCTCGCCTGGACAATTGAACAGGTGCCGGAGACGATCATCGGCTCTGCGATCGCGGTGGCAATCCTCCCATCACTCGCCGAGTTCATCGACCGCGGGCTGATCTCGGACTTTGTTCGCACGGTAAATCGAGCACTGCGTATTATGCTGGCATTCTGCCTGCCCGCCGCAGCGCTGATAGCGTTGACGATACGCCCGTTGGCCGCGGCCTTCTTCAACTATGATGCCGCCCAGCTCGATTTGCTGACATTCTGCACGTGGGCATTTCTTGCCGGCCTCGTGGGCGATACCTGGCTCGAGGTCGCAGTTCGCTCACACTACGCCAATCTCAATACGCGCACGCCGCTCATCGCGGCGGTGCTGCAGGTGTCTGCTTTTGTGCTATTGTCGCTGCTCCTGCCGCACTGGTTCGGCCTGCCCGGCATTCCGCTTGCCGCGGCCCTGACTTTTACGATCCAGGCGCTGTCGTTGCTGGCACTGCTGAACCGCCGTTTCCCCGGACTAATGGATATGGGCGGTACCGCACTTCGGGCGGTCGGCGGCGCTATCGCAGCAGCCCTGATCGCTGCAGCAGCCCTGTCATATGTGCCGCTATCGAGCCCTGTCGCGGCTGGCATCGCACTTCTGGCTGGCGCGGTCATTGCCGTTCCCTTTGTCTGGCGCGAACTGCAACTTCTTCTGCACCTCTAAGTGCAAACCAACGCGAGGCATGTACTTCGTGGAACTGCTCGCTGTGTGATTGCGCATCTGCCCCGATTGCCCCGGGTATAATTGCGGCCATGTCTGACAGTAACGAGACCATGAATTCGTCGCCTGCGCGTCAAACCGGCGATACGCAGCCGTTGAAGCCTGTGAAGCCCAGGCCTCGATGGCGCTCGGCGCTCTTCACCGTGTTGGGCATTCTGGTCTTGCTCGCCTTGGCTGTCCTGGGTGGTTACGGCAGCGGCATTGCACAGAGACGCAGCGCACAGAGCCAGGTGATCACGCGGCAGCTGAGCGAACAATACAGTTTTGCCCTTGTGGATGAACAATCTGGTCAGTACGAAGCCGCCAGGCAACGCCTCGAGTTCATCATCCAGAATGATCCGGGCTTTCCCGGAGCACAGGAAGAACTTGCGAAAGTCCTCGTGCAACTCACGATCCCCACACCCTCGCCCACCCCTGAACCCACTGCCACCCCCGATACCCGCGGCGTGCAGGATCTTTTTGCGATGGCGCAGCAATTCATCGCCGCCGGGGATTGGGGAAATGCGCTGACTGCCCTCGACCAACTTCGCAAACAGGATCCAAATCTCAATACATCGCAGGTCGACGGGATGTACTACTTCGCCTTGCGCAATCGCGGCATAACTCTCATCCAAAATGAGGGCGACCTCGAGGGCGGAATCTACCAGCTCACGCTGGCGGAGCGCTTTGCGCCGCTGGATAGTACTGCCAATGGGCTCCGGGAAGGTGCACGCGCCTACATCCAGGCGGTGAGCTACTTCGGCATCAATTGGCAGCGGGCAGTGGAACTCTTCAGGAATGTGGCTGCGGGATGGCCTTCGATGTGGGATGGCAGCATGAACGCGAACCAGCGTTTCCGCATCGCCCTGATGCGCTACGGCGACCAGCTCTGGCTCCGGGGCGATGGGTGCGGCGCCTCCGACATCTATGATGAGGCCAAGGCCCTGGGCGAGTTGGATGAGATGTCTGCCAAGTACGCCAATCAGGCCTTCCAGAAGTGTTATCCGGCGACTGAAGTGCCAACCGAGATGCCCACGGCGGAGACCCCCGCCGGCCCTCCTGTCGTGGAATCACCCACTCCGCCTACTCCGTGATTCATGCCCGCAACGGTGCCCTACTGGGCCGTGGCACTGACCTTCTGGATTCACATGCTGGCCACGGCTACATGGATCGGGAGTCTCGTCGCGATGGCCGCCCTCGTCATGCCGGCGGCCAGACGGGCATTGAGCGCTCCCGATCAGCTTTCCCTTGTCGAAATGCTCCAGAGGCGCATTGAGCCCATCACTTGGCTAAGCGTAAGCATTTTGATTGCCACGGGCTTGTTCCAGATGAGCATTAATCCGCACTACAACGGCTTCCTTTCGACCAGCGGGCAGTGGTCGCTGGCGCTATTGACCAAACATGTCCTCGTGGGCACGCTGATCGCGGTCAGCGCCGTCCACACCTGGGACGTTCTTCCCTCACTGCGTCGCGCTCTCCTACAGAAGAACAAGCTTCAACACGCGGAAATTGCCCGTCTCCGACACCGTGAGGGCACGCTGCTCAAGATCAGTCTGGTTCTCGCGACCCTCATCCTGCTCGCCACCGCCTTCGCCCGCGCCGCCTAACTCTCGGCTGGGCGTTTTCCGAAACCCCTCGGAAGGCTAGGTCTTTGCAACGCGGAGGTTTGTGATGACCTTGGAGGTTGTTCACGTTGCAGAAGCATTCTGCAGCCACAGATTCGCCGAGACATACCCATACATGGCCGAGGATATCAATTGGGACATCGTTGGCAAGGAAGTGCGAGTCGGTCGAGAGGCGGTCATCAACAGCTGTAGCCAGGCCGCAAGTTTCCTTGAGACCGTCTCTGCCACCCGTTCAAAGCTGAAGATTCACCGCGCGGAGGCTTGTGTTGTCGTGGAAGGGGCTGCACAATTTCGAGATCGGGACAACGAAATCTCATGCGTAGCCAGCTGTGATGTCTTTCAATTTTCGGGTGAGCGACTGGTCGAGATTACTTCCTACGTCGTTGAGCTGAACAAAACGTAGGAGCATCCGAGGCTTTCTCTGACCTGAATTAGAGTAGAGGTCTTTTCTTGGTTACGGAGTGTCGTGCGACTTCGGAACGCCCGACCTTGCCTGCAATAGAGAGGTCAGGTCGCGTCGCGTTATTGGGGCTTTCTACGTGGCTTGAAACTGCTCCGATTGGACCGCCAGTCGCGTCCCACCGGCCTGTCCATAGGCAATGCAGGAGCAACTCCCTATTGCGACACGTCGAGGCATAGGTCGCGGGACCTGGTTCTTCCTCATCGCGCTTTGGAGGCGTGTCCGGTCCTCCGGGCAATCTCCACCAGGGGCATCGACCGATTCTTTGCCTCATGCATTGGGTGATCCCTCCGCGCGGCAGTCAGATCGTACGGCATGGCTCCTGTGACCGTCACCGGCACGATTTCCCCGATCTCGCACTTCCCCTCTACGAACACCAGGCCATCGATCTCCGGCGCGTCACGATAGGACCGGCCGATGGATATGTCCTTGTCCCTGCCCTCGATAAGCACGTCCAGCGTCCGCCCGACGTGCTCTTGGTTCATCTGAAGCGAAATGCCCTGTTGAAGCGTCATGAGACGATCAAAGCGCGACTGCTTAACCGCGGCCGGGACCGGATCTCCCAGCGGCTCCGAAGACGTTCCGGGCTCGAACGAGAACTGAAAGGTCCCGACGCGGTCGAAGCGCATGTCGGCAAGGAAGCGCTCCAGGGTTTCAAACTCTTCATCCGTTTCGCCCGGATATCCCACAATGAAGGTGCTCCGCACAGCCAGTTCCGGCATCGCCGCGCGCATCTTCTGGATCGTCCGATGCACCCATTCCACATTCGCCGGCCTTCGCATCCTGCGCAGAGTCATGGGGTGGGCATGCTGCAACGGCATGTCCAAGTAAGGCAGTATCTGAGGATGGGATGCCATCACCTCGATCAGTCTGTCCGTCACGTAGCCGGGAAAGGCATACATGATCCGGATCCAGTCCAGGTCAGGGACGATCCTGGTCAACTCCTCCAGCAGGAGCGCGAGACCTTCCTTGACACCCAGGTCATGCCCGTAGTCCGTCGTGTCCTGAGCGATTAACACAAGTTCGCGCACACCCGCATCACGAAGTTGGCGCGCTTCTTCCAGAATGCGCACCATCGGTCTGCTCACCGCGGTGCCCTTGATCAGGGGAATGGCGCAGAACGCGCATGGCCTCCGGCAGCCGTCCGCGATTTTGAGGTACGCAGACGAACCGGCCGTGCTGGCCCGCAATGTGCCAGCCTCATCTGTGCCAACGGTGATGGCCTCCACCGGAATGTGATACCTGGCCTCCGGGGCAGTCCCCTGACGCAAGTCGCTCACCAAGCTGACAATGTCCATCCAGCGCCGTGTCCCGAGGATTCCATCAATGCCCGCAACTTCTTTGGCGACCTCCATGCCGTAGCGCTGGGTCAGGCATCCAGCCGCGATCAGCAGCTGCCCGTTACGCTTGTTGGCAGCCAGGTTACGAAGCGTGTCGATCGACTCTTTCTTCGCAGGTCCAATAAAACCGCAGGTGTTTACGATGAGGATATTGGCTTCTGCCGGATCCTCAACGGCTTGGTAGCCATCGCGGCCCAGGAGCTGGGCCATCGATTCTGAGTCGACAGTATTCTTGGCGCAGCCGAGCGACACGAGATGGAACGTTCCCTCGCTCATCGGTCCTCGGGTCTTGTCGTCGGAGTGAAAGTTGCGAGGGTAGGCGTCGGCTTGAGGGTCGCCGTTGGGGTGAGCGTGGGCGTTCGGGTAGGCGGCAATGTGGGCGTAGGTGTAAGCACGCCGCGCGCCGTAAACACCTGATCCACTACCTCCCCAAAGGTTCCCATCAGTCCAAGCGGACGGCCATTGAGGCTCGCGGTGAGGGCGGCCCCGTTGCCGACCACGACCTCGACCTGCCGCGCTGCCTGGAAGTAATAGTCTTTGCCTGGCTCCGTGCGTCCCTCAAACAGGGGCTGATCGTCCACGCTAACGCGCAAGTACGTCCGCTCGGATGCCGTCAGCTTCACTTGCACAGTAATGCTGGGATCCGCTGGCGTCGCAGCGATCTCCTGCACGATCGTTGTCGGTGGCACGAGGGGTGTGTTCTCAACCGGGATCAGTGTTACTTCATTGGGCACAGTCGGCATCGGAGTTCCCGCCAACACGTCTGAGATGGACGGTGCAGATGCCCGAGATGGCGTCGACGCGCGTACCGCCAGGACCCGGCTTATGCCCCAGACTGCGAACAGGATCAGCATAATCGCCGCGCCACCCCCAAAGAGCAGATCGCTGGCGATGAACGCGCGTAGCGGCGGCAATCGGTTGTGTACCGCCATCGGCGCGTGCGTTCGCGGCGGCCAGTTGGGCCTGTTTTCGCGGTGCCGCTTCTGCAGGCCGTCGGCGAAGCGTAGCAGCAGCGTATCAGAATCCAAGTCGATGAAAGCTGCGTAGTTGGCCAAAATGCCGCGCGTCTGCACCGGCGAGGGCAGGCTCTCCATCTCACCGTGCTCCAGCGCCTTCAGGAATGCTGCCCGAACCTTGATATGTCGCTCGATCTCCTCAAAGGTCAGGCTGAGCATTTCGCGCCGCGCCCGCAGTTTTCGTCCTATCTCCGCGAAGATCGCATCGGATGATTCCGTATCGCCGGAGTCCGTTTGGGGCACTGGATTGAAATCTACTGCATTCGCGAATGGCTCCGCCGCCGTAGGTCGATCGGCGTCTGTGCTCCCCTCGCTCAGATCCCCGGGCGTTTCATCGGCAGACCTGCGCCGAAAGCGGTCAATGAACGCCGCAATTTTCGAGATGAGCGCTGGCGGACGAGATACGCCAGATCCGCTGCCATCTGATCCCCGGCCTGGCTCCGTATTCGGGGCGACTTCAGTTGAGTCCAGAGCAACCGACGTCGGCTCGGTGGCCACCGTTGGCGCATTGGACGGGTGCTGTGGGGATTGTGTTGAGGTCGTGCGCGTCGGCGCAAGTTCAGCCGACTCTACTATGGGAGGCCTTTTTTTTTACCTTCAGCGTCCTGCGCCTCGTCGGGTGCAGCCGAGGCCCCAGCCTCATCGCTGGACCCTGAGGTACCTCGCCGCAGGATGCGACTGACTATCCATTCGCGCAGCCGGATGAGAAATGCAAGGGACGTCGCCTTCAGGTCGATCTTTGGAGCGGGCACGCTCCGGTCCTCCACCGCCGTCGGCATCGCTACCGGCACTGGTGCCGGCGCCGGAGGCGGTATGAGCGTCTGGAGGTCCAGCCCGAGGAATTGGGCGTAAATGCGCAAGAATCCGCGGGCTTGTGCCGCCGAGGGCATGGCGGACACGTCATCGTTTTCCAGCGCCTGCAGGTAGTGTGCGCGGACGCGCGTGCTCTCAGAAACCTGCGCCAGGGTCAGCTGACGCTTTTCCCGCGCGGCTCTAAGTGTCGCGCCGATCGACTCATTCATGATTTCATTCTAACATGCCGGTTCAGGCCGGCCGTGCTCGCGCCTCAGACTATTCAGCGTCCTTGGCAGCTTCGCCCTCGGTGGGCACTGGCGCTTCGGCGCCTTCAGCCTCAGCGGCCTTCTTGCGACCGCGTGACTTGCGAGCCTTCTCTTCAACCGCCGCTTCAGCTTCAGCAACAGCGGCCGCTTCCGCCGCCGCCTGGGCAGCGCTCTCGGCCGATTCGCCTTCACGGTGCACGAGGATTCGCACTTCTGGGATCAGGTCCACCGTCAGGCGGACGCGCGCCTTGAACTCACCGATATTGCGGATCGGCTGCATGTCGATCTGCTGCCGCTTCACCTCGTAGCGCGTCTGCTCCTGGATGGCTGTCGCCACGTCTTGCGTGGTGATGGATCCATACAGCTTGCCGGTCTCGCCTGCCTTCACCGGGAATGCGAGCGTCAGGCCGTTCACCTGCTCCGCCAGCCCCTTCAGCTCGCTGTTCTGAGCCGCACGTTGGATCTCCGCCTGGGCACGGATCTTCTCAGCTGTCTTCAGAGTCCCTGGAGTGGCGAGGACGGCCAGTCGCTGCGTAAGCAGGAAGTTGCGCCCATAGCCATCCGCGACCTTCTTAACGTCGCCGGCGCGGCCGAGTTTGTACACGTCTTTAATTAGCAGGACCTTCATGGTGGGATCAAGCCCTTTCGTCGTGGTGTACCGCAAGCGAAGGGTACAACGCTTTGCGGCCAAATGAAGCGTCACATTGTACCAGATGCCTCGCTTCTTGCCAACAGCCGTGACAACGAGTAAGATAACCTCATCGTGAAGCGCTTACCCATCAACGTCCGGCGCGTGGCGGTTTTTGCAGGTCTGCTGATTCTGGTCCTGATGGTAATGGACTTCAATTCCAGACTCGAACGCCTCAACATACTGCGTCGCCAGGAGGCTGTCGTCAGCACGCAAGCCACGCACGCAATGCAGACACAGGTCGCGCTGCAAACCCAGGTCGCCTACGCCCAGTCGGACCAGATCGTAAACGAGTGGGCACGAACTGAGGGGCACTACGTTCAGCCCGGAGATCAACCCGTGGTCCCCGTCGAAGTGCCGGGCGGCGCGCCGGAGGCGCTGGCGTCTCCCACTCCGTATCCAACCGAAATCCCCAACTGGCAGGTTTGGTGGAATCTGTTCTTCGGCGATTAGCACGATCGTCTGGCATGCCCGTTCAGTGATGTACCAGAGGCCCGGGCGTCTGCCCCTTTTTCCAGATACAACCACAATTCAAAACGATTCTCTCCACGTCGCCGGCCATGACCTGTCCGCGTTGGCCGAACGGTACGGCACACCCCTCTACATCTATGATCGCCACACGCTGGATGCGGCCGCCCAACGCTACAAGGATGCCCTGAGGGCACACTATCCCGCTGGCGCCTCCGTTACGTATGCTGGCAAAGCGTTCTTCTGCCTGGCGGCCGCTGAGTGGGTGTCTCAGCAGGGTTTCCGCCTCGATTGCACAGGCGAGGCTGAGATTGCCGTCGCCGTGGAAGCGCGATTGGCGTCCGATGGCATCCTGGTGCATGGCGTGAACAAGTCGACGGCCGATCTTGAGGCCGCAGTGCAGCACGCCGGCACGGTTGTCGTAGATAGTCCTGGGGAGCTCCAACGGCTTGCGGAACTGCTACGACGCGGGACACGGCGAGAGAACAATGGAGGCCCGCCATCGGTGTGGTTGAGATTTCAGCCGGGATTGGCCGTCCAGACTCATCACGAGTACACGCGCACGGGGCAATCTGGCAGCAAGTTCGGAATGACTGAGGCGGAGATGCTTCAGGCCGCGAAGTCGGCCCGCGCGGCGCGCCTCTCGCTGGATGGCATCCACTTTCATCAGGGATCGAACTTTCAAGACGCAGCTCCGGTCTTGCGTGCCATCAATCTGGGCATCCGCTTGGCGAAGGAGATGGTTCTGCCCGACATCTGGCACTTTTGCCCCGGCGGCGGCTGGGGCGTCGCTTACCATGAGGACGATCTCCCCCAACCCGATATCGACGAGTACGTACAAGTCATAGCGCGCGAAGTGGTCCGACGATGCCGCCAGTACGGCTTAGGGTTGCCGATCTTGCACCTCGAGCCTGGACGCAGCCTGATAGCCCGCGCTGGGGTCGCCCTATATCGCGTCGGGGCTGTAAAACGAGGCAAAGAACGCGCCTGGCTGTTGGTCGATGGCGGCATGGCCGACAATCCTCGCTATGCGCTCTATGGCGCAAGGTATTCGTGCCTCCCGGTGCGGGGCTTGGGGCGGCTAATGACAGAGACTGTGTCGATAGGCGGCCCGCATTGCGAATCCGGTGACGTACTCATCGAGGACCTGCTCATGCCTCCGATCGAGGAAGGCGAGCTGCTCGCCGTGCCGGTCAGCGGCGCCTATCAACTGAGCATGGCCAGCAACTACAATGGGGCACGCCGGCCGGCGGCGGTTTGGCTGGAGAAGGGACGCAGCCGCCTCATCCTGCGGCGCGAGACGACCGAGGATCTGGCGCAGCGGCAGCTTTCCATCTTGTGATACTCTTCTGACGCGCCTCGCGACCCCTTACTTTAGGAGTGATGATGCCCACCGCTGTCCCTGAAGATTTGCACACGCTGCCTCTCCGCGCCAGGCTGCGCGCCTACTGGTCTCTCATCAAGTCGCTGCAGACCGGCTTGCTTGTCCTGACGGGCGTCGCCGGCAATCTGAGCGCACACGGGCATTTTCGCTGGCTGGATTTTGCCCAACTGCTGCCCAGCCTCTTCTTGGCCATAAGCGGCTCCACCATCCTGAACATGTGGTGGGACCGGGACATCGACGCGCGGATGAAGCGCACGCACATGCGCCCTGCACCCACCGGCCTCCTGCCGCCGCGCGAAGTGCTCGCTCTAGGTGGCATCACGTCCCTGATCGGTATCGGCTGGGCGCTGCTGTTGAGCCCAGTGTATGGGGCTGTTGTCCTTGCAGGCTGGTTCTTCGACGTGGTCGTGTACAGCATGTGGCTGAAGCGCCGGACATGCTGGTCCATCCTCTGGGG